>JADEXV010000318.1 GCA_015206945.1 Nostocales cyanobacterium LEGE 12452
GCTTTATCTGTGCATATTTCTAAATTGTGATTCTTGTTGAGAATCCTGCTGAATTTGATGATGCATATCAACAACAGATTGAACCTTATCAAGTGCCTGTAACTGTTTCTCTGAAACGTTAGGCGATAAAACTCCATCAGTGAGAACAGCCTCGCCGTTTTTGGCACGAACGATTACATTATCACCGAGGCGTTCAAAATCAAAATTTGTACTTTTAAAACTCTTAGAACCATCAGGGTTATCTTTGCCCAAGATATTCAGCATTGCTTTGACACTCTGTTCAATTGCTTGACCTTTAACATCCTCAACAGCAGCCTGTAGTTCAGTTCGAGTATTGTCAATAGCTGACTTGACACCCATAAGGCTTTGATCAACCGTGTTTTTAACACTATCTACCTGTGTACGTATCTCTTGAGTTAAGCTACCAACTTGTTGATTGAGTTCATTTCTTACACTGTCAGTCTGATATTTAACTTCATCCTTGAAGCTAGTAATTTGTTCATTAATTTGAGATTTAAGTGAAGTAATTTCCTTTCTGAGCTTCGTTACTTCGGGTGTCAGCACATCTTTAATCCGCTCAAAAACATTCTTGGCAGTTTGTTTTACCTTGTTCTCAACCGTACCCACCCAATTTTGAAGAACCGTATTTTGAACTTGTGGTAAAAACCGTTCATTTACCTGTGACAATGCTTTTTGGGTGTTTTCAATCAACTGTTGCTGCTTCTCCAAGGATTTACTCATTTCGGCAACTTGAGCAGCTAGTTGTGATAAAGATTCGGGTGAAAGCTGTTCTGATTTGATACTATCTACAATTTTTTGTTGTTCGCTTAGTTTTTTTTGCAATACTTGCACTTGTTTTCCTAAAGCTTCTACACTGTAGATTCGCTCATTACTTACAACTTTATTTTTCTGTGATGCCGGAGCTAAACCTAATTTGTCAGTCAGTACTTCTCCATTTTTAATATGGAATACTTTTTCATGACCAATTTTAATAGAAATTGCACCTTGAGAATTTTTCGGGTCAGACAGAGCTTTTTTTAAGTTCTCTACTATCGTCGGCGTTAATAAGTTTTTAGAGGGTGATTCTCCCAACGTTCCTTGATAAACTTTGCTAGAGCTAGAGTAAATATGAACATCCTTGCTGGGATCTAATCCTTTTTCTTTAGCCTTCGCATGGATGAGTTTCAGGAGAGATTCTAAAATGTCTAGATAATCTCGCTTAATTTCATTCGCTTCACCATCTTCAATCATTATTTTCACCTTTGATAATTGATTGAATTAACAGTTCTGGATTAATCGCTACTTCTGGCAAAACTATCCCACCGAGTTTATTAAGAACCTGTCTACCTTCAACTTCTATGTAAGCAAATTCTCCATCAATCATCACTGTTATCGATGATGTATTTTTTTCAGCGTGAACTGGAACATAATCTTTCAGAACACCATTTAAAACAAAAATATTCGCATCATCTGCATCACCACTATAGACTTCAAGGCATTCAGGAAGATAGTTAGCATCAAAAGGCAAGTTATCCCAACTATCAGCAGTGTTTAAAATCTCGCTCGGATATTTATCTGCTAGGGCTGCTATATCAGGAGGAAGTTTAGCAATTTGTTTTCTATCATAATCAGAGAACGGGTAAAACTTACTTGGTGACATGAATTTTATCCTAAGTATTTTTGACTTGAATTTTATTCCAGACAATATTTCTTTAAATCAGACTCGCATATTCTGATAATTGCTCTTGATTCTCTATCAAAGGTAACAATTTTATCGCGGAGGCTCGGCGAATTTTCATTTCTTCATCTGCTGGAGTTAAGAGAGTAGAGTTTTTAGATAAGAACTTTTGAAACTCGTACCAAGCTTTCACACTGTCAGCTTCAGATTGGATTTCATGCTGAGGAATCTTAATTGATTGCAAGATTGGCAAACTTATTTGACCACGAGAACGAAATCCGGGACTAATAATTACTGCTTTTCCCGATGGTAAGGTGTTAAATTGATTGACATCAAATAACTTGCGAGTACTGTTTTGGTCAGAATTAGAAATGCTTGCACCACCCTTGCCTCCTGATGAGCGAGAACGTTGCTTGTATTTAATTTCTTGTTCACCTAAAAACTTACTAAATCGTTCGGCGGCGACATCATCTTGGGGATTAAAGAATGCTTTAGTAGCACAACCACCAAAGATGGCATTAGTTGTGTTTTCACCATAAGATTCAATCAGCATTGAGAGATTTTGTAATCCCAATATTGATACCAATCCATCTTCCCGATTCTGATTCAGCCAATCAACCAGTGCTGGTAAATATAATGTGGGTAATTCATCAATCCCCAACACCAAAGGACAAGTACGTTTGTTAGCCACATTCCGGCTAACTAATAGATGCAGAATGGAGACAAGCAAAGGGGCAATTACATCACGCTTCTCTTTGTTCATCCCGAAAATCACCATCTGCCGTCCCTTCAAATCCAGTGGAATATTAGTTTTTCCACAGAACGCTGCTAATGCCGAGGGAACCATGAAGCGGCTGAACAATCCGCTAGCTGTACCCACAATACTAGCTGCTGTTTCTGGCGACCCGGCAACAGATACAAACTGTGCAAAAGCCTCTCTAACCATGAAATTCAGATTTTCTGCTTGCTCAATGCGCTTAACTAACTTTGGCAACCCTAGTATCGCTTGGCACATCATGATATCTGGATACTCTGTGCCCTTTGCCAGCATAAAGACGGCTTGGACTAACTGATCGCCTGCGTTGGTAAAGAAGCTATTTCCAGAATCTTGATCACCGAGTTGGAAATTGCGATTGAGTGTAATCGCAAGCTGCCGTGCCATTTCTGAGTCTTCATTACTGCGAAGAAAGTCGATAGGGTTGGCAACTGCTGATTCTGCAAAGCCTGGGGCAAGCACAGTAACCTGATAACCGCGTTCTATCGCATACCCTGCAAGTATTGGAGCTTGCCCTTTAGATGGAGAATCAGCTGATTCCTGGGAGGCGTATTTGAAATCATATAAAGCCAGAGGTAAGCCCTGATCAATTACAGAGCGAATCAGGGGATTAATCATTGAAAATGACTTTCCACTCCCTGGGCCACCACAAACTAGGATGCCTCGCTGTGCCTCTGGAAAATAAAGGGTTGTTGAATCTTCAGGGATGCAAGTTCTACGGACACCATTAATAACCTCGCTCGTTGTATTCTTGGGAGTTCCTACATACAGTGATACTCGGTTATGCAAGCGTTGCTGAATTTGTTTACACGCCAACTGACGAGCCGCTGTTTTCTCTCTTGTCCCGCCCCAGCGCGCGGTCGCTAGCTTGGCAATACCTCCCCTACTATCAATGATTTTGGCGATTACAATCACCGCGCCACAGGCGAGTACCCCTAAACCTGCGGGGGAAAACAGAGCCGATTCAATACCTGGGGGAATAAATTGATTTGGCTTAACCTCTGTCTTAGGAGTCCCTGTCATCGTCCCGTCCCCACGATAACCAAATCATTCTCACTCACGGGCAACCAGGGAACTGGGCCAATGAAGTAAGGGGTGCAAGTTTTCTGCTGGAATGGCGGTCGCGCACAGATCCTAAAGAACAAGCCAAAGTCTGCGGTTCCAAGGGATTCATTAACTCCAGTCAGCGCTACCTTGAATCCACTACCATAAACCAACCGCCCCGTGGGTTCCTTGCCCCCATTAACGGCGGCTAGAATTCCATAACCACCCTTGACTTGTTGGGATGAACCAGATGCCCAACGCTTACCATACAAGCTACCTTCAGAACCGACAAAATCACCCATTTCTAAGTATGAGCATTCCTTGTCAGGAGGACAGGCGACTGTTAAAGTGCGATCGCCTCTGACAACACTGCCAGATACAAAGTAATTGTTACCTGCCTTTACATCGCCTTTTTCAGCCGTCCCAAGTACAACCGACGCGATACCCACAACGTCTATCCCAGAGCTAATAGGCTGAGGCATTTTATCAAAGGGCACTTGACTTAATTTAGGAATTTGATTGACATAAGCTTGCTGCCATGATTTAAATTTCCCTAATTGAGTTTTGTCCAACCCAGGAATTGAATCAAGTGAATATTTGCTTAGATCAATCTTATCTAGCGTCAAATCTGCGGCTTGAGGATTTGAACTGATAGCCTGAGAAATAGTGCCGCCGCCGCCATTCTTGGAGAATAGATCGGCTAATGGGGGAACTTCTAATAGGCTCAGATTGCTTAATTCAGGCATTGCTTTAACTAATGTTTTTGGCGTTTGCCATTGGATTAATCCAAAGTCTTTGAGGGTGGGTTTGGTAGTTGTGGCTGTAGTGGGCAAAGCCACTGTGCTAATGGACTTTAAGCTCAAGGCAGACATCTTAAAAGCATCATCTGCATCGCCCAGCATCACAACAGAATCTACTTTTTGCCCTGCTGTCCACGAACGCGAGGGATCGTATCCAAAAACTGAAATCAGGTTTTCAGGTATCTTTAAAAATCCTGGCTGTTGAACGGGTGGCAAAGTATCCCATGTGATTTTCGACCAGTCGGGGGCAGCCGTCTTGTACAAGCCTTGTGAATAATCGATTGTTGGTGTCTGTGCGACTGAGGCGGAAAGCGGAACTAGAGAAGCTATTGCAGCCAGTAGAAAAGGCTTAAGTTTCATGATTTTTGTTAAAGTAATCGGGACATTGTTCTTGATTGGAGCCGCGTGGATGTACCGTGCATATTAGGATTTCTTGGTCGTATTGTCGCCCATGAAAATAGGCACAACTCTCGCATCCACTTTTGTCTTGCTGTAGCTCTACGTTTCCTGTTGGTGCTAACAGCTTTTTGGATTTTCTGTACTGGTTTATTTGCAATCCAGTTAAGGTTGCAAAGGGCATGGGTAACAGCCATTTTAAGTAGGTTGTTGCAGGACTAAGCTAAGTCTTATCCACAGCCAAAAGAGTAGTCAAAAGCAGCAAATAGCCGATTGGTGGAAACATCCATAACTCACCTTCGCACCTACACGAATCTAGAAAATCGCCTAATTCTTGGCGAATAGATTTACAAAAATTGTTCACAACCGCCCCCATTCAAGTAATTGATCAAAAGTAGTTTTATCTACCTGAGAAAGCGAAATTGCCTCATCTCTTGTCTTGCCACGCCGCAATAGTTTGATAGCATCTTGCACCTTGTTCCAGGTGGTAGATCCGGGTCGAACCTGACCTTTCCGCCCAGCTTCTGCCAGCCCAAAAGCGAGAGCATTAGCATCGTTCCTCTGAATCGCACCATTTAGCGTAGTCCCAGGATTGGGGCGTAAGACGGCAACAGGCTGAGGCAGAGGGAGTTTTATTGTTTGTGGTGGCGGCGAGGGCTGCGGGAAGTCTGACGGTGCTGATTGCGGCTTTTGAACTGTTAGCGGTTGCGGCGACCTCTGCCTGATGATTGGCAAGGGTCGATCTGAGTCAGATTTAATCACCAAGCTCGTATAAGCTGGGTTGCCACTAGCGGGAACTATCTTAAATTGATATTGTTTTTCATTGGTAAGCACTGTAATTTGAGTGCTTCCATTACTGCTAGAAGTAACGGGAAACTTGATCGGGTCAATCTGGCGAAGAAAGATTACAGTCGCTGTACCTCCCGCGCAGTCAGAATCACCGCCTGATGACTGGCATAAGCCACCATTTGAGGTAAAAGCGAAGCGACTTGGATCGCCAATCCAAACTTGCTTGATAGTTTCCCCTGTAGACATCAAATTAATAGTTAATCCGTAACCCTTCCACACCTTTAATTCGATCGCCTTGGAGTTTGCATCGTTCTCGTAAACCGTCCGCACGGGCATTGCTACCGCACTTGAGGCAGTAACTATTAAGAGGGTTGTAACAATAGCGAGTTTATTTAACATTTTTACAGGGAACTCTTAACTCTTAACAGGAAAGATAAAACACGTAGTATCAATATTCAGAGGAAGCGTATTCATCCGTGGGGTGTTAATTGCGAATTGCGTTAGCGGAGCGGGGCGTTAGCCCATTGCGAATCGCGAATTGACTAAAGCGATATTGTTTGATTAACGAATATTTGTACTGGCTTACCAACGTCAATCACGAATACTTCTTCTTTGCCGCTTAACTGTTGCGAACGTGTAACATTTGAGCTTTTGATATTATCAAGAATGCTATTAAATGCACCCTCTCCAAAAGCGGCGGATAGGTCTTTTTGCTCGTTGGTAGTGGAGCTAGTAGAGAAGCCATTAGAGTTACTGCTGACTTGAGTTATGGGGCGATTCTGTACTTCGGCAGCTTTGGCGACTCCCGCAACAATCGCAGAGATGAAATTGTTGCCCAGATTACTGCCTCTGCGAGACTCTGCTTTTAAGAAACCACCATCCTTGTCCATTATCAGAACGGCATTTTCTGGGAGTTGCTTTTCTTGCGTATCGCCATTAGAGTTGACCAACACTGAAACACCGCGCAGTTTGGCAAAGCCCGAACCATTGGACTCTGCTAGTTGAACAACCAGATAAGCGCCCACTCTAAGCACATCCCTACCATCTGAGGCTTTTAAGGGTTTTGTTAGTTTCACCAAGTAATTCTGGTTGCCAGCGTCACCAGTACCCCAAGCGATCGGCGTTTCTAGCCTACCCTCTGCGGTGCTGCCAACGAGTACGCGAAGAGCGTTGTAATTAATGCTAGTGTTCTGGGCGACTTGTGTAACTCCTCCTGTACCTCCTTCAATTCCATTAGTCTTGATGGGTTTCTCGCCAAGTGACTCATCGACTGAACTCCTGAAACTGCCAGCATTTGCAGCGAGAAGCCATTGCTGAGTGGGGTCTTGGGTGGGGGCGTTGCTTGCAGCCGTTGGGAACGCCAAAGCAGATTGTCTGCTCGGCTGGGCAATTTGGAGCTGGGGTCGAGGCTGGGGTTGCGATCCTCTAGCCTGGGGGAAAGTTCTCGGCAAAGCTGGCTGACTGGCGACTGGGTAAGAACGTTGTCGGCGCTGCACTGGTTGCATCGGAGGGGTAACGGG
>JADEXV010000319.1 GCA_015206945.1 Nostocales cyanobacterium LEGE 12452
GGTTAGGGTGGGGTAAAACCTTAGTTAATCAGCTATTTGAGACTTGTGTGTACACCGTAGTGAGTACCAACTTAACGAAGCGACTATTGCCTTACCAGATGTAGTTGTAGCATTGATTCGCGCAGATTCAGGCGATCGCCTTTTCGATTATTTCAAACCCGGAGCCTAAATGTAGACTCAAAAAATTCGCAATGATTTTGACCGAATTGCTTTATACCATAACACCTCATTGTACAGCGATGTCTAGCAGGGGCGACGCCTACACAACTTGGCATTTTTGTGATACAATTGTACTATAAAAGTATGAATGTCTGGTAAGTATGCAACGCGAAGTACAGTTTTGCGTAAGTTTGTAGGGAATAGACTCAAACAAACTTTGCGCTCCTCTGCGTTTAAACTTAAACCTTCAATGAACCACGAATTTCCCCAACATTGTACACAGTTTGGGAATCCAATCATCGTGTGTTTTTACCGAAAATGGGCACGATTATAACAGCTTATTTTGGAATATTAATAGGCTTCAATAACCGTTGCTATAAAAGATTATTGAACTTTATCTGCAAGGTAACAATATGAGCGAGAATAAAATTTATCTAGTAGAATTAATCAAAATTTTTGCACAATACCGCAATCATATTATCATCAATATCAAGCATTTACAAGAACATTATCAAAGAACAGGTGTTAAGCGCTTTAGAGGTGTTAGAAACGAAAATGGAGAACTGTTACAACCTTGGTTAACAACAGAATACATAGATAATGCTGAGTACGTTGACATGGGCGAGTTTCAGTTTAGCCGTAACACTGCTACTATCAATATGCTTGTCAAGCGTAGAGTTAAACTTGCCAAATTTGAAGACCAAACTCCTACAATTGAAGTAGCAGGGTTATTAGTAAATGACCTCAACACATTTAATAATTACACAATTGTAAGTGACGGCAAAATCAACGTAAATTCATTACAAGTCAAAATTAGCAGTAAGAAAGTCTTTGATTTACTCAAACAAAAAGGTATACTGGACGCAGAAGAATTTGACTTCCGAGCAGAATATACGATTCAGTTAGATAACTTGCCACTTGTAGCTGCTAATAGTCGTTACAGCAGTATTGATGGACTATTCAATGAACTAGCAGAAATTAAAGTACTGACTAGTATTATTTGCGCTCACATAAAAAATCAATCAGATGTATTTATCGAGGCGCAGTTAGAGGAGTTTAAAAAACACTATCTCTCTAAGAATACTTATATCAACTTTCCTACAACCAATGAATACGCTGACATTAGCGAAGCTTTAGCTAATGGTACTCTTGACTCAAAATTAAGTTATAAAATCGATATCGGCAGTCAAGATATTCTGAACCTAAGTAAGTTACCTTCTGCTAACAAGTTTCTCAATAGAATCTATCGTCTTTATGACAAAGAAACTGGAGAAATTATCATTAAGCCGAGTTTCGAGATGGCATTTAATCAGAATCTTGCTGTGAGGCAAAGATTGCTGTCATCACGTACCAAGATTACCAAAGTTGACGAATTGATGAAACCAATTTTTGATGATTTTCTTGGGCTTGAGCAAAATGGTATTGTTGGAGGAATACTTAAGAAAGTTGGTGCTGATAGTTTAGCGCAGTTATTGCAGGATAAACAAACCAGTAAGCAGATAGATAAAGAAGAAATGATTGCAGCCTTAACAGTGGCAAATAAAAAGTTAGAACAATATGCAGAAAATATCTACCAAGATAAAATATCTCCCTTAGTATTTTACATTGGTTCTACTGGACTATTGCCAGAGCAAATGGAAGCCAAAGCCATGACTGCTGACGAAGCTGCTGCTAAATACCCAAACTTGCAATTTTCTAAAGATGAGCAAGAAGGTACTTTCTTTGCAGTTGGTGATAGTATTATTAGCATTTATCCCAAGACTGAATATTACAGCAAAAAGGTGGCTATCCTAAATCACTTGTGATCCAAAAAATCCCCGAATTCTTTGAGAATTCGGGGATCTGTCGACTTAACTTATCACAAATCAAATAAGATTACGACAGCAGATTGCAAGCCAGCGAGGTACAAAATGCAAGGCTTAAAATCAGATAAATATAAAAAGTTTCTGTCTCCTGCCGACGCTTGCAGGCTCGTTCAGCAGCTAGCCCCGCTAATAACCTTAATTGCATCAGCCCACTTGCAATCTAATTTCATTTAGTCATCATCATTCTGATCTTTCCAATCTGGTTCAATATAATCAAAATCAATCCTTATTTTTGTGGTTATTATTTCAACTTCATCTACTTCTATATCTTCGTAAAATTTTCCAGATTCGTCTATTAGTGTTATTAAGACGGTTACATCTAAATCTTCTTGCTTTTCGATAGTGTTGGCTCCTATCCCAACATCTTCGCCATCTATAGAATCCCAAACTGTAAAGTAAAAGTTGCATTCAATGCAAATATTAACCTTAAGCTCTGCCTGAACAACTAAAGTGTCATTATCAAATTTTATAGGTCTAAAAATAATATTAGGTTTCTTGATAATTTTAAATTCATTTCCTTCATGAATTACATTCGTTATTTCATCTTCATATTGATAAGAAGAATTAGTTTCTATATGAATATTGAAATCATACATTTGGTTTTCTAGCGTATGAGTGATGGCTTTTTTTATAAAATCAAGCTCTCCTTGATAATATTTTTCCGATAATTGTCTACATATATTATAAGGTTTTACTTCTTGAAACAACTCAAAACATTTTGACAAGCTCTCAAGAAATACAAGATTTTTTGAATGAGTACAATATCGCTTCCAATCATTATCTATTGAAATCACTAAAACTTTTATCATATTTTTTTTAGCCCATGACTCAAGAGACATTAAAGCCATAGCATCAGGAAACTCATTTTTCTTTTTCCCTGTACCTGCAAATGGTGATTTATTTTTAAAATATTGGTTTAACAGTTCAGAGACTTCTACGTTATCTTGAACTTGAATTATTTCTACAGATGTTGTTTCAATGAAATTCTCTAAACGATCATACGCAATTTCTTCTGGTTTCCGCCCTTGAAAAAGTGATGCTTTTATCAAATCAATGTCACCTTCAAATTGACAATATGTTTGGGCATCTTTTAAAAGTCTATCAATATCTGTATACAGAGATTTAGGGATTTCTTCTAAATGATTAAGAAGTTCATTTTTAACAACTTCAGAAATGATAATTTTTATAGATGTATCGCTAAATTGCCCTAGCTGTTTAAGTAAACCTGATTCTAGCTTTAAGCCTTCAGCCTTAAAAATTGATGTATCTAAACTTATGGCTTGAATTTCCTGTTTTTCAATTAGTTGTTTTATTTTATCAAATTCCATTTTTTTGCTCCTATGAAAACTATTCTTTGAGTCTTTCTACTTCAATGCGTGCGCTCGTTACCAGTATGCGTGCGTGCATCCTGGGACTCGCTACCACTTGCACTATACTGGCTGGCTCCAAACCCGTAGCTTCGTACTTTATACAAGGGAAAACCGCTGTAAATAATCTATTTTTGCTTAAAAAGCTGCTGGCTCTTCCCCAAGCAATGACTGTATAACTAAATCAGCAATGCTACCAAGTCCCATCCCAAATTCTGGAATTATGAATATAAGCATCATCGCAAAGAGTCCAAATTGGGTATATTGTAGTGGCTTTAGCTTAGGGAAAATTTCACTAAAAACATGAAATCCATCAAGTGGTGGAATTGGCAAGAGATTAAACAAAAATAATGTCAAATTAATCCGAGCGGCTAAGTAAAAAAAATCTCCACTCAAAAGTCCTGAAAGACTGAGATTAGAAAGAAATTTCAGCACCATAATAAATAGAACGCCTAAAGCCAGATTTGATAATGGCCCAGCAGCAGATACCAAAATATTGCCTAGTTTACCAGAGCGAAACTTAGATGGGTTGACGGGCATTTGTCCCCAAGCTATACCCATAAGACAGAGAAAAATGATTGATTCTTTACCCATGTGAACTACAGGATTCAGCGTCAGATGGCCAGTCTGTTCTGGAGTGTTATCTCCCTGACTCATCGCAGCCCAGCCGTGAGCAAGTTCATGCAAAGTGATGGAAAATATGACAATGGCAACAATTCTAAAAAAATGAATCGGCTCTGTGATGAGTGTTTCGATAAACATATATTCTGGCTCGTGGTATGTTTGAAGCTGAAATCCGCGCTTTTGGAAGATACGCATGAAAAAGTTACCCAATTTCAAAACTACAAGCTTTGAGAATCAAGGTCGATCTTAAATAAATTAGGTAAGTTACTTTTGCACGGCTTCCAAGACTAGTGAAAAAATCTCTGGAGACACTGGTTGTTGAAAATGAAGCGAATCAGTTGCTTGAAATCAGCATAGGCGTAACCTCTAGTAAACATCGCAAAGCAAGGCATCTGGTTAAAATCAGTTTTTTCTCGCCACGATGATATAAGTTCTCATCTATACCGACTGCAATATATCGGAAAGCTGGCTAAAACAGCATTTGTATCATAAAATACTATATTTTGATAATCAATCTCTCAGTGCAATAATAAACCCTTATATAAATGTTATTAAAATAACTACGTAAAAGCCCATAGTAATTATTCGTATATTTTGTAAATAAAAATTCATCGATTTTATGCTCAGAAATTGCTTTTATGAATTTAACTAGTCTTTTTTAATATTTAATGGTGTTGCTATCACAAGTAAAAACACGTAATTTACATTAAAAGCTTTAGTATATAAAGCTATCGTGTCCTTAATGACTTATGAGATATTTCAGCTTTATTAACCAATCTTTGTTTATAACTGACCAAAGAGTAATTCTCTGTAATTTATTGCTTAGTGATATTTAATACTATTGTAATAAATATTATTTACTAAATAATTTAAAAATTAATACAGTCATTAGGCAGGATATCAACGGCTTATTGGTATTATTTTGATGCACTAACGCAATGATGATGAACAACAATGGATGAAGATCAGCGTCGGTCTTATTGGCGTGCTAATACTGCTTTAATTCGCAATCTTTTAATTGTCTGGGCATTGGTTTCCCTAGTTTTCAGTATTTTGTTGGTTCAACCTTTGAATGCAATACGGTTTTTTGGCGTACCCTTTGGCTTTTGGATGGCGCAACAAGGATCAATCCTGGTATTTGTGGCTTTGATTTTCATTTATGCCTTTCAAATGGACAAGCTAGACGCCAAATACAATATCAAGAAGTGAGGAAAAAGCGTGTCAGTTGAAATTTGGACTATTGTATTAGTTGGACTTTCCTTTGTCGTTTACATTTATATTGGTTGGCAATCACGAGTTGAAAATAGTAAAGACTTCTTTATAGCAGGTCAAGGAATACCCTCAATTGCTAATGGTGCAGCCACCGCCGCTGACTGGATGTCCGCAGCCTCATTTATTTCAATGGCGGGGCTAATTTCTTTTTTGGGTTACGACGGTTCTATTTATTTAATGGGGTGGACGGGAGGCTATGTACTACTGGCATTATTGCTAGCTCCCTACTTACGGAAATTTGGTAAGTATACAGTGCCAGATTTCGTAGGCGATCGCTACTATTCTAATATCGCCCGTCTGGTGGCAGTAGTTGCAGCCATTTTCGTCTCTCTCACCTACGTTGCTGGACAAATGCGGGGCGTTGGCATTGTTTTTAGCCGCTTCTTACAAGTAGATATCAATACAGGCGTAATCATCGGTATGGTGATTGTCGGCTTTTTCTCTGTATTGGGAGGCATGAAAGGTATTACCTGGACACAAGTAGCACAGTATTGTGTGTTAATTTTTGCTTACCTGATTCCAGCGATCGCGATCGCCTGGTTTCTCACTGGTAATCCTATTCCCCAACTAGCATTTACTTTCAGTGATATTGGAGAAAAACTCAATCAAATTCAGGTTGACCTGGGTTTTAAGCAATATACTGAGCCATTTGTGAACAAGTCGATGCTAGATGTGCTGTTCACTACCATTGCTTTGATGGTAGGCACGGCTGGCTTACCCCATATCATAGTTCGGTTTTACACAGTACCAAGCGTGCGTGCAGCTCGCTTTTCTGCTGGTTGGGCATTACTATTTATTGCCATTCTTTATACAACCGCTCCAGCCCTCTCCATGTTTGCCCGCTACAACCTGATCGATTCCCTGCACAATCATACAGTTGCAGAAGTGCAGCAGCTAGACTGGGCGACCAAGTGGGAAAAAACTAAACTTTTGGGTTTTGATGACATAAATAAGGATGGGCGTCTCCAGTTAACTCCAAATAAAGACACTAATGAAATAAAGATCGACCCAGATATCATCGTGCTTTCCACCCCAGAGGTAGCTAACCTGCCTCCGTGGGTGATTGGCTTGGTAGCGGCTGGCGGTTTGGCTGCTGCTTTGTCTACAGCATCAGGTTTATTGCTGGTAATTTCTAGTTCCATTGCCCACGATATCTACTACCGGATCATAGATTCATCAGCCTCAGAACAAAAACGGGTGTTTGTCGGGCGGATCATGGTAGGTTTTTCCCTCGTCCTCGCCGGCTATTTTGGGGTGAATCCGCCAGGATTTGTTAGTCAGGTGGTGGCTTTTGCCTTTGGTTTAGCTGCTGCTAGTTTCTTCCCGGTGATTTTCCTAGGGATTTTCGACAAACGCACCAATTCTGAAGGTGCGATCGCCGGCATGTTGACGGGTTTAATTTTTACGATAATCTACATTGTCGGCGTCAAGTTTGGGGGTATGCAACCCTGGTTTTTTGGGGTTTCTCCCGAAGGAATTGGTACTTTGGGGATGCTAATTAACTTCGCTGTCACCCTAGTAGTTTCACGCCTAACACCACCTCCTCCAGCAGAAATTCAAGCGATGGTAGAAGACCTCCGCACCCCATTGATTGAAGAATAGAGCATTGGGCATTGGGCATCCCTTCTCTGCGAGACGCTACGCGTTAGCGGAGCTTTCGCTTTAGCGATACGCTCAGGGCAAGTGGGCATTGGGCATTACATTGG
>JADEXV010000320.1 GCA_015206945.1 Nostocales cyanobacterium LEGE 12452
TGTGCTTTGATTCCTTCGTTCTCTCATCTGAAGTGGATGTTTGAGTGGTTTATCCGACACACCACTTTTGATTTCCCCACTCTTCAAATGTACGGAGCTTTTTCAGAAATCAAATATTAGTCCTATAGTCTGGCTCGAAGAGAAGTTGGTGTAGCGCCAACTGAGCCAGAAAGGGAATTTGAAGGTTTTCAATCATGGATTGAAGATAAATATGGAATTAACTCAGGTCAGTCATGGTCTAAAATAATTCTTTTCTATTCTGTAGATGAGCCTGAAGCACTACAGAAGTTTTTTGAATTGTTTGAAGAATACTTGAATAGGAACAAGAGTTTAGAAATAGACGAAAATTGTGGTTAAGGAGTGAGTATTAAAGTGCATTAGCTTACGGCATAATACATTCTAGTCCTTAAATTAAATTGGAGTAATCAATATGATGAATCTTTCTACGCTTCTCCAAAAGATTAAAGAAAATCCCGTCATGTATATAGATAAGCCATCAATTACTTATCTCCATTCATTCCTAATTGGATATTTAAGTACTCGAACTGAGATGGGATTAGATAGAGAAGGTTCTGGAATTGAAGGTTTTCAAGAGTGGATACAAGAAAGAGAAAAAACTAATGTTTCACAATCATGGGCTGGGATACTTATATTTCCCTGTGGTAGTGAGAGAAATGCTTTCTATAGTTTTTTTGAACTTTTTGAAAGATTTTTAAATGACGATAGTTCAAAAAAAGATGAGAATGAAAGAAGTCTTAACTATTCTGAGAATGATTTGAAAATTTCTGTACGCCCTCTCTATGAGCTTCTGGCTAGTATTAAGAAAAGACCTGGAATGTATTTAGGTAATAATTCCATTACTAAGCTAGATATGCTTCTACGAGGATATAGTCTAGCTCAAAGAGAAGTTGGTTTACCCCTAACTTACCAGGAAAGGGAATTTGAAGGTTTTCAATCATGGGTTGAAGAAAAATATGGAATTAACTCAGGTCAGTCATGGTCTAAAATAATTCTTTTCTATTCTGTAGACGAGCATGAGGCACTACAGAAATTTTTTGAATTGTTTGAAGAATTCTTGAATAAGAATCAGAGTTTAGAAATAGACGAAAATTATGGTTAAGGAGTGAGTATTAAAGTGCATTAGCTTACGGCATATACACTCTAGTCCTTAAATTAAATTGGAGTAATCAATATGATGAATCTTTCTACGCTTCTCCAAAAGATTAAAGAAAATCCAGTTATGTACATAGATAAGCCATCAATTACTTACCTTAAATCCTTTGTCGGGGGGTATTTAGGTCAACTAAGTGATTTAGGATTAACTCCAGAAGGCTACCCAATGGAAGGATTTCAAGAATGGATACAAGAAAGAGCAAAAACCAATCTTTCAAGATCATGGGCTGAAATACTTATATCTTCCTGTGGTAGTGACAGAAATGCTTTCTATAGTTTTTTTGAACTATTTGAGCAGTTCTTAAAGCAGAAAAATGCTTCAAAAATTCAACAAAGTGAAGACGTTTTAAGGCTTCGTCAGGATTTGATGTTTCCTCGGTTTGATATTTACAACGAGATTCTAGGTAATATAAAGAAAAGACCAGGAATGTTTTTAGGCAGAAGTTCAATTACTAGACTTGATATGCTTCTGCGAGGATATAGTCTGGCTCGAAGAGAAGTTGGCGTACCTCCAACAGAGACAGAAAGGGAATTTGAAGGTTTTCAATCATGGGTTGAAGAAAAATATGGCATTAACTCAGGTCAGTCATGGTCTAAAATAATTCTTTTTTATTCTGTAGATGAGCATGAGGCACTACAGAAATTTTTTGAATTGTTTGAAGAATACTTGAATAGGAATAAGAGTTTAGAAATAGACGAAATTTGTGGTTAAACAGAAAGTATTAAGGTGCGTTAGCCTACGGCATAACACACCCTACTCACTTTCTCATGGTCTTTCCCCAATTCCTAATGCCCTACTTCAAAAGTCCGGTAATTCTTTAAGAATTGTGAACCGAATATGATTTATCGCCAAATCACCGATGGGGATATCTTCTTTGGTTAGCCGTTCACCTTGACTTGTGACGGTTTCAAAGGTGATACCTTTACCAATTTCAATGTGATACCAGCATAAGCCCATAAAAAAGCGCGTCGGATAAGGCCCACCTTCACCTATATCATCAGGATTTGATTCCATTGGCAACCAGCCAAAATTGGGGACATAGAATTCCAGCCAAACATGATTAAAGTCGGGTTGTAGCGGTACTCCTACGAAGTCACTATGGGGAGGACATTTGTACCTGCCTACGGTGCGGCAGGGGATGCCATTTAAACGGGATAGGGCAAGTAAGACGCCGACATATTCGCCACAAGAACCAACGCCCCGTTCTAAAACTGTATCTGGTGTGTCAATGTAAGGTTTAATACCGTAGGATAACTCATCATAAACGTAGTTGCGGATGCTGTGCATTTTCCGCAACACATTGGTTTCGGAACCAATCGCTTCTCTGGCGGCACGGCGAACAATGGTGGTATCCATTGCTAAATCGTCGTCGTCCACTAGGTAGCGTGTTTGTAATTCTGGGGACAGTTCGGGTATATTCTCCACATCTCTGGGTGTGATGCGATACTTAATACCTCGAACTTCCAAAAGTGCTTTCCAGCCAAATATATGCCGTTCGCCTAGGGCAAGAGAATCAAATTTAAAGACTGCTACACGTTGCCCTTCTATCACTTCTTCGGTGAAGGGTATACCAATAGGTTCAACGTGTTTCACCTTTTGACGCTCAGTTTCCGATGGTAGGGCGATGCGCCATTCGACATCGGGTAAATAAACTTCGTCTAGAGGTGCAATTTCCTCAGCATAAGACATTTCAATCAGATAGCCGTTAGAGAGGGCGTAACGCTTATCTGGCTGGTAATGATAATACAGAGGATGAATAAAAGTGCGATCGCGGAATGTTAATTCATGACTCGGATCGGCATTGGGGTTATCCCGGATATAAGGCTCTTCTGAGGCGTAGGCGACGTAAATACTTTCTTTACCTGTTTCGGCATTTTTATGGATTGCTATGCCTGTGGGACATTCAAAGGGTGTCAGGACGCTGAATTGCAGCTCACCTGTGGCTCTGTCCATCGCGTAAACTGATTGTTCGGTGCGATCGCAAATCCATAGCATTTCTTGGTTGACTGCCAAATTCTCTATCCCAACTCCAGGAGCATAAAATCTGGTAATTTCTTTTCGCGTTTCGCGGTCAAAAACCAGAATGTAGCCCAGCCTTTGGCAACTAACATAAACTGTTGTTTCCCAAACAGCAACGCCATCAGCCGGATAGGGCAATGTTACAAAATGTTCTAGACCCAAAGCATCGAGCTTGCACAAATAAACACTATTTTCTCGGCTCACCCACAGGGTATCATCCCACGCCGCTAAACCAGTGACATCGGTAAATTCTTCAACTTGATGGGAATTGAGAATTTTGCTGTTGTCAGAGGTGGGATCGATCTCCAGTAGATGCCCTTTAATACTGTCAATAGCAATAAGTCTATCTTTGATGAAAGTAATGCCACACAGGGCAGCAGCAGTAAGCGGTCGAATTGTTTTTTGCCCAAACATCTGGCTAACGGTCAAAGTGGGGAGTGCAAAACTCATAAAACCTTGTGGTAAGTGTAAAAAACCCTCACCTTTAGGTAGGGGAGGAAACATGACTCAAGCGGTTTTACCGCCGTCACACCAATTGCTGGATATGGAAAATCCTAGTCGAGCAATGGCTCCCCTGATTGGGGTAGATGAAGAGTGGTGAGTTAAAAAACTGCCCACAATGGGCGTTGCTCTTACCAAGTACATCTAGTGGTTCTCGATCGCCACGTTTACGGCGAGATACTAAATAATTATCGGTACAATGTGTTCCGATAAACTCTTTCGTGAGAAATAATACTATGTCAAAACGGGAGGAATTTACAAATGTTAAGAATTACATATACACTCATACAACTAGGCGATCGCCTTAATGTAACTTTAGAAGATGGAATTCCTGCCATCACTAAATTATGATCGAATTTTGTAACCATTTGCTGTGACCTACACGATGTCTGCTAATTCTCTGCCTGAAGGTGCCGCCGTTTGGCATAGTTTAGAAGTTGATAAAGCGCTAGACCTGCTTGATAGTAATGCAGACAGTGGCTTAACACCCCAAGAAATTCAACAAAGATTGCAAAAATACGGCCCCAATGAACTTGAAGAAACTGCTGGCCGTAGTGCTTGGGAAATTCTGCTGGATCAGTTCAAGAACATTATGTTGTTGATGCTGATTGGCGTAGCTCTGATTTCTGGGATTTTAGACCTGGTGGCTTTGCGATCGGGCAGCTTGAAGCCCGGTGAAGTGCCATTTAAAGATACGATCGCTATCTTAGCAATTGTCATTCTCAATGGCATACTCGGTTACGTCCAAGAAAGCCGTGCTGAAAAAGCCTTGGCAGCACTGAAAAAAATGACCTCTCCCTTAGTGCGAGTCATTCGCGAGAGGAGACTGGTGGAGATAGCAGCCAAGGATTTGGTGCCAGGGGATGTAATGCTGCTAGAAGCTGGGATGCAGATAGCCGCAGATGGACGCTTAATCGAGCAGTCGAATTTACAAGTGCGTGAGTCGGCGCTAACTGGTGAAGCCGAAGCGGTGAATAAACAGGCATCACTAAAATTGCCGGAGGACACATCATTAGGCGATCGCCTAAATGTCGTATTTCAAGGAACTGAAGTAGTTCAAGGACGCGGCAAGGTTCTGGTGACTAACACCGGCATGACTACAGAACTCGGCAAAATTGCCACCATGTTGCAGGCGGTGGAAAGTGAACCTACGCCTTTACAGCAGCGAATGACTCAACTGGGTAATGTCCTAGTTACGGGTTCTTTGATTCTGGTGGCGATCGTCGTCGTTGGCGGTGTGATCCAAGCAAGAGGCTTTAGTAACATCCAAGAACTCTTGGAAGTTTCCTTGAGTATGGCGGTTGCTGTAGTGCCAGAAGGTTTACCTGCTGTAATTACCGTGACTCTAGCGCTGGGAACCCAGCGAATGGTGCGCCAAAATGCTTTGATTCGCAAACTGCCGGCAGTGGAAACGTTGGGTTCTGTAACGACCATCTGTTCTGATAAAACCGGCACGCTGACGCAAAATAAAATGGTCGTGCAATCGGTTTTCACCAATAACAAAACTTTTCGCGTTACCGGCCAAGGTTATACTCCCACAGGGGACTTTCAGTTAAATGATCGAAAAATTTCCCTAGAAGAATCTCCAGAAATCTCAGCATTGTCTGTTGCCTGTGCTGTTTGTAATGATTCAGTGTTGCAAAAAGAACAAGGTGAATGGGCAATTTTGGGAGATCCGACAGAGGGCGCATTAGTCACTCTGGCGGGAAAAGCTGGAATCGAAAAAGACCAGTGGAACAGTAAGTTACCTCGCGTTGCCGAGTTTCCCTTTTCCTCAGAACGGAAGCGGATGAGCGTGATTTCTCAGGTGGAGGGAGTCGCCACAGGTGAAGCATCTTCGAGAGATGTTGACCCGGCGATCGCTGGCTTGATCCAATCTGAACGTTACTTAATGTTTACCAAAGGTTCCCCAGAGTTAATCTTGGCACGTTCCACTCAGATTCATTTGGGCAATCACTCAGACCCCTTGACCGAAGCACAACGCCAAAACATTTTGACAGAAAATGACCAAATGGCGAGTAAAGGTTTGCGGGTGTTAGGTTTTGCCTACAAACCCCTAGCAGAAATTCCACCGGAAGGTTCAGATGAAGCATCTGAGCAAGGCTTAGTATGGCTGGGATTGGTGGGAATGCTAGATGCGCCACGCCCAGAAGTAAGGGCAGCTGTGCAAGAATGCCGAGAAGCAGGCATTCGCCCAGTGATGATTACTGGCGACCACCAATTAACAGCACGAGCGATCGCCACCGATTTGGGAATTGCCCAAGAAGGCGATCGCGTTCTCACAGGTCAAGAATTGCAACGGATGACTGACCAAGAATTAGAGCAAAACGTTGACCTGGTGAGCATCTATGCCAGAGTTTCCCCAGAACACAAACTGCGAATTGTCCAAGCACTGCAACGCCGGGGTCGATTTGTGGCGATGACAGGCGATGGTGTTAACGATGCTCCAGCCCTCAAACAAGCCGACATCGGTATTGCAATGGGTATTACTGGCACTGATGTCAGTAAAGAAGCCAGCGACATGGTGTTACTTGATGACAACTTCGCCACCATTGTCAGCGCCACCAAGGAAGGTAGGGTTGTTTATACTAATATCCGCCGCTTTATTAAATACATCCTGGGCAGTAACATTGGTGAAGTTCTCACAATTGCAGCCGCACCCTTAATTGGTTTGGGAGGCGTTCCCCTTACTCCCTTACAAATTTTGTGGATGAACTTGGTGACAGACGGTTTACCAGCCTTGGCATTAGCTGTGGAACCTCCAGAACCGGATGTGATGCAGCGTCCGCCTTTTAGTCCCCGCGAAAGTATTTTCGCCAGGGGATTAGGTTCTTACATGATTCGCATTGGTATAATATTTGCGATTATCAGCATTGCCTTAATGTGGTGGGCTTATCAACATACCCATGCAGCTGGGTATCAGGGTAATCGGGATGCTTGGAAGACAATGGTATTCACTACCTTGTGTCTCGCCCAAATGGGTCATGCGATCGCCATTCGCTCTAACAACCGATTGGCCATTGAAATGAATCCTTTCTCCAATATCTTTGTACTAGCGGCTGTTGTCGTCACCACGATTTTGCAACTAATGCTAGTTTACGTCCCACCCCTGCGAGATTTCTTTGGTACTCACTACCTGAATATGCAAGAATTGGGGGTTTGTATTGGCTTCAGTGCCTTAATGTTTGTCTGGATTGAAGCAGAGAAGATATTTTTGCGGATTATGGGCAAGAAGGCTGTGTAAATGGGGCATTGGGCATTGAGCATGGA
>JADEXV010000013.1 GCA_015206945.1 Nostocales cyanobacterium LEGE 12452
ATGCTGTTGACCCTACTGCTATGCCCAGTCAGGGTGGTAATTTCTTTGCCCGTGTCCCGATTCCACAATTTGATGGTGCTGTCATGACTGGCGGAAGCTAAAGTTTTGCCATCCGGGCTGAAGACGACGCTGCTGACCCAACTGCGATGTCCTTCCAAGCGATTTTGTTCACGAATATTTAGCAGAATATTCTGTAAACTAAACAAAGGACTATAAGCAGGATAATCTGCTAGAGATTGTTGATCCTTGACCAGAGTTTTTAGTTCTTCCGCACTCTGCACTGCTAACAGCAGCCCCTCTATTTCCCTTGAAGGTACAAACTCCCGCAATGCAGCAGTTCCGTCTCGTTCCAATCGCGTAGCTATTAAAGCAATTTTTCTGGCTGCATCTGCCACATTCAGAGCAATTTGCGCCTGCTTTTGTTCTTGTCTTGCCCGATTTAAATCTGCAACAGCTTTTTGACGCTGCTGTTGTGCCTCTTGTCGTTGTTGAATTGCTTGGTTTGCCTGTCCTTCAGCTTCACTAGCCTTGGCGCTAGCTGCTGCCACTTTGTTTTGAGCTAGTTTTAGGTTTTGCTGTGCCTGATTCACTTTGACATTTGCAACATTCAGTTTTGAGGTAGCATTACTAAGATTCCGTTTTACCTCTGCTACCTGTTCTGATATCCTTTGATTGTCGCGTGAGATTTTTTTATTATCTTCCAATATCCGTTGATTATCTTGCTTAGTTGCTGCGGTTTCTGTTTTTGCTTTTTCTAATTCTGTTTGGGCTTTATCTGTTTGTGCCTTTGCTGTTCGCGCTTGCCCTAATTGATATTGAGCCAATATTAATGATGCAACTGTCCCCAGCACAGTCAGTCCTAACACCACAGAACCAATGCGAATCCGTTGATTAGCTTTGTGGTTCGCTTGTGCTAATACCTGCTTTGCCTGTTCCTCTGCTTCCAGCCTTTTCTGCACATCACGCTTTTCTAACTCTTGGCTAGCAGCTAAAAACTGATAGTCCAAATCACTTAAACTTTTACCGACTGCCCATTCTTGGGCATCGTGCAAAGTCTTTCCCCGCAACAAACGCGACTCATCTTGACGTTCCGACTCAACCCAGGCATTAAATGTATCGGAGTACGGGCGCAAGTTTGCTAAAATCTTGTCGCACCACTCTTGCTTAAACACCTCTGCATAAATTCGGTTATAAATTCGCAGTTTCCCCCCCCGCTTCACCACCAAACCCGTCAGCCGCAGTTCCGTTTGTTCAGGACTATCATCTGTTGCTATCTCTCCCTGCTGCAAAATCTGCTGATACAAACCCAACAATCGCCCAGTCCTCTGTTCTCCACTCTGCAAAATTCTGTCTCGAATCGTCTTCAAATGCTCAGGCTCATCTTGCGTCTCCCAATTCTCAATAATTCCCTCGCGTACCAATTCTTCCACCCAGTCCCCAGCCTCTAGTCCCCAATTCCTAGTCTCCAGTCCCCCCTGCACCAGCAACTTACAAACTTTTTGCGTCAAAAACGGCTGTCCTCCCGTCCAGCCCAGCACCACTTGCATGAACTCTTGAGAATCACCCAGTTCTGCCAATCCCTGTGCCAAGGGTTGCGCCTCTTGGAGTTGAAAGCCAGTTAAATCAATTGCCTGTCCAATATTAAAAGGTGTCCGGCGTTTGTCTTGAATCAAATCTGAGGGCGTAGATACTCCAATCAAAGCAAAGGTGAGGCGATTATATTCAGGATGGTCTGCTCGTCGGTTGTAGCAATCGCGGATAACTGCAAAAAAGTCATCTAAGTTGAATGAAAGACTCAGAACGCTGTCAATTTCATCAATAAAAATAACAATCTTTTCAGTAATTGTTTTTAGTAAAATTGTTTCAATAAACTTGCTCAAGCGCTGTACTGGTGAAAGCAACCCGTTATCAGTCCACCAAGTATCTAAATCAAAAGTTGTATAAATATTCAAACTTCCCACCAGAGTATCAATCACCCCGGCATACCACTGTTCTGGCGTAATATCTGCCGTCCCAATAGCTGTTATATCAACAACAGCACAAGCAAATCCCTCAGTTTGCAAACGCTGCATTACCTGCACCCGCAAGCTAGATTTCCCCATCTGCCGGGAATTTAGTACATAACAAAAATCCCCAACCTTCAAGCCTTCATAGAGGTCATAGTCAGCTTGCCGTCTAACATAAGTTGGCGCATTTTGAGGCAGACTACCACCGACTTGATATTGGTACTGGGTCATAAACAATTAAAAATTAAAAATTAAAAATTATGAAGTCCAAGCTAGTTTGGTTTTGGTATAGTGCGTTAGCCAATGGCATAACACACCCTACAAGATTACGAATTACGAATTAAATGAGCTAGGTGTTTTAACACTTTCAAGACAATATATATGTCATCACGACTATCTAAAGCAAACAAATCAGATAGAGCGTATTGTGGAGTTTCAGTTTTTAGCAGTTTGATAAATCTAAATTCATTCCCATTGGTGACAAACCCAAAAACAGGTTTAGCCGAAGTTGCATCTGCCAACATATAAGCCAATGCTTGTGGAATTGCTGGCACTAAGGAGTAATCTGCTCGTTTCGCCTCAACAACGAGAACCCAAAATGGAGGATGAAACACCAAGATATCAATACGTCCTCTAATAATTGTGCCTTCGTCTTCAGAAGAAATTCTTACCTCTTCTTCCGACGCAATGTAAAAAGGCGGTTGATAAAAACCTGCTAGACGCAATATCGGAGATAGCACTACCATTTTGACTACAGGTTCTAAAATTTGGTAGCGGGATAAATGCAAATATTCTGCCTTGACTTCGTTAAGAGATTGCTTTTCTAAATCACTCAACTCAGGTAAATCTTGCTGCCACTCTAAAAAAAACTGTTCGTTGTCTGCACGTTGTAACCCAAATTCATCAATAAGTTGGGCTAGGGTGATATCTTTTCCTTGAATAACTTGAACCATTGTTAAACCTTTTTGTTAAATGGTAATTGCAGATAAAAGTCTTATTGCACTCCTAATGTACTTTTTTAATTTTTCAACCCCAAGCGATGCCCAAAATATTGACGATACAATTTACACAGTGGCACCACTTCATTGCCTTGAAACTTAACTAACCCCATACTGCGGAGTTTAAACGCTTCAGTTGTGCCTACATCCACGGGGCGATTTGCTGTCATCACTTGTTTAACCGCCGCTAGCAATTCTGCATCCTCTTGCAAGTTCAGCCAATGGCGGCGCAGATGGTCACTGTAAGGCCCTTCCTCGGTTGCCGCGATTTTTTGCAGATTTTTCAGCGTCATCCTACCACGGGCAATTTCATAAAGCGCTACCCGCACTAAATAAGGATGACCACCCACCAGTGTCATTAATTCTTCAATTTGTGATTCGGGCCAATTGAGTCCGTGACGCTGTACCAAGTCTTGTACTTGTATTTGATTTAAGTCTGGCAACTCAATAGGTAAACCCACATTAAAAGGTGACTGATTAATATTGAGCGGTATATAAACTTCCTTAGAATGCACAATCACCAACCGGAGATTTTTCCAAACTGTCTCATTCTTTGACCGCTCATGCCAAGCTCGTAGCAATCCAAAAAAATCAGCCGCAATTATCGGATGCTTAAAAACTTCATCGACTTCATCCAAACCTATAGCTAAGGGGCTATTAATGGCGGGTAATAAATACCGTTGAAAGTAATTTGTACATTTATTCTTGCTACCTAAAACACCCTTCCAATACTCGTCTAATTTATCGGGTAGATTCAGTTCGTAGGTAATGCTGGCACAGAACCACTGCAAAAACTGATCTAAATTAGCGAGAAATTCTGCATCGGCTGACTGGAAATTTACAGGTGCTGTCTTATATTCATGTTGACTAGCATGATGGAGAACCCGCGACATCAGCGAAGTTTTGCCCATCTGCCGGGGAGCTTTGATGCGAATTAAGGCCCCTGGTTGAAGAATCGCTTCATAACAGTCTACCTCAATAGGCGATCGCTCGACATAGAACGCAGAGTTTAGAGCCACCTGCCCTTCTGGATTTTCTAAGGAGACTGCTGTTTTTATCTCGGTATCTGGAATAGCTTCGTTAGCAGAGATAGCACCTTGGGGATTGTTCCGACTTTTCAGCACTGGAGTCGAAGACTCTGGAATACTTTCTAAATCAATAGCGCTACAGCCAAACTCATAAGCATCCTCATAAGACCTATCAGCACCCAGTGCATCATAAAAGCCTACCGCAAATTTAATTGCGGCGCGATCGCCAATTGCCCGATTCATCCCAACTACACAGTTAATGTGTTGATAAATTGCCTCAGCTTGCACCTGGCTATAACAGGCATTTAATAATACACACTCAATTTTGTCTTTAAATAACTTAAATAGCCTTGCCAGTGACTCTGTACTCACCAGCTGCATTTCCCCTGTATTATTTTCCAAGGCTAAACCTTGATTTCCTCCACCATGTCCAGAAAAATGGATGATATGAGGATTATGATCTAAAAGCGCACGCCGCAAATCGTCAGGACGCACTGCCCATTTAGTAATAAGTTCAAACTTATCTCGGCTGCGAGAGCGTTGCAACCCTTCCTGAATTTCCCTAACTTCCTCGTCCAAGCGAAGTTTGTCTGTCGTTGTGGGATTAGCTGACACAATCAGGATTTTTTTCACAGCGCTATCAACTATTGAATGCAGTCTTCTGGCTTAGATGTAGTTTACTACAGCAGGTAAGTAGACAATTACCGATAGCGCATTACCGTTAATGAGTCTTTGAACTCCATTAATGAGTCTTTGAACTCCATTAAAGAGTCTTTTAGCTCCATTAACGAGTCTTTGAACTCCATTAATGAGCCTTTTAGCTTCATTAATGAGGCTTTGAACTCCATTAATGAGGCTTTGAACTCCATTAATGAGTCTTTTAGCTCCATTAACGAGTCTTTGATACTCGTGAAAATGACAGCAATTTTTACAAGTGTGGAATACACATAATTTTAGGGGCACAATATATTGTGCCCCTACGCGTGTAATCTATTCAATCGAAAACCGCTGTAATCCTTAGCCAGATGCAACCTAATTAATCTTAATTTCCGATTTTATCTTGGCAACTTGCGTTTAAATCAAAACTTTGACATTCTCTAGCTTCCAGTAATTGCCTAACCGTATCACTAGGCTGACAACTCATCAAAGTTGCCCCCATTGTAGCCAGTGTAACAACAGTAGCTAGTCCCAACAAAGTAGCTCGATTTCTAGGTTTGATTGTCCTGATTAAATTAGCTATCCCAGTCGCACTACCAATAACCTCGATTGTCTCAAGTGCTTCCAAAGCAATAGCCGCATTAGCATAGCGACGTTTTCGATTGCGTTCCACCATTTTCATCAACCACCACCGGAAACGCGGACTGATTTGAGGAACTAATTGCTGAAAATTAAAGCGATAGTTATCATCAATTAATTTCCCAATTTCAACAGAACGGGTATTAGTAAGTAAGCAAATCAGTGTTGCTCCTAAACTATATAAATCTGATGCCTCAGTCAGGGAATGACCAAACTGTTCCTCTGGTGGCATAAAACCTGGGGTTCCTGCTACAAAGCTGCTCAGAGCTACTTTTGCACCCTGTATCCTAGCCAAACCGAAATCAACCAAATAAGCATTTAGTTGCTCATCAACTAAAATATTCTCTGGTTTGATATCCCGATGAATAATTGGCGGAATTTGCTTTTGTAGATAAACCAAAATCTCTAAGATTGACAAAGCAATTTGCTTAATTTCTTCTGGATTAAAACTGCTCATCAAGCCTAAAGATGGGGCATTTTTGTATTCCTGCACCAGATAAAAAGCCCCTGGCATTTCAAAAGAATCTACATAACGAGGGATGCGAGAATGATTTAGTTGCTGCAAAATTTCGATTTCGCGCTGATATGCTTTTACACCTGATAAATCAGCATCCGCACGAGCAAAACAAAACTCTTTAATTACTACTTGTTGCTTAGAGTTGAGAACATTAGCTAAGTAAGTAATGCGTCCCCCTTCTCGGTTGCGTCCTAATTCGCTGATAACTTGATAGCCTTGTTTAGAAAAATCTGGATAGTGATTTAAGGGAATTGCCCCTTTATGTCCATTATGCACATCAAGCTCCATTAGAAATCACATGACTTTGATTCTGTCAAGGTGCAATTATAAAGATTAAGATCCACTCACCCAGATTGTTAGGCTCATTTCTACCCTGTATGGGCCAAAACGCATTAGCAGAAAGTATCTTTGCATTTGCGTCTTGGCGCGAAATTGTTAACTTTGTGCTAGCCAATCGACAATCTGGGCATTGACAACATCTGGAACCTCATCGTGGGGACAATGACCGGCATTGGGAATGGGAACAATTTTGATATCTTTGCCATTCTCCCGCGCCTTTTCGTAAATCTTGGCCCCGGTAATTGGTGTCCAAGGATCATCAGCACCCCAAATTACTAATAGGGGACGTTCTACTTTGGGCAAAAGTTCCTCTGGGCTTGGGCCAGGAGGGGCTGTGAGAATCGAGGCGAAAACTTTTTGCGCTCCTGGGTCGCAAGAGGGAGTATAAAGTAAATCGACTAATTCATCAGTGACGGCTTCACGGTTCCGGTAAACTTGGTAGAGGGTGCGGCGAATCTGGGCTTTTTGACGGATGCGGTTATAGACAAATTTACCTGTAATTGGCGATCGCACAAACCGATTAAAAGTTGACATCACAATCCGTAGTGGCGGGTTCAATTCGTGGGGACGATGACTCAAGCCACCCGCAGAGTTAATTAAAATACCACCAGCAGCAATTTCTGGATGTTCCACCAGTACTATTAAGCTCAAAAGTGCGCCGATGGAGTTGCCAATAAATACAGCAGGTTCTTGGATGTGTGCTGTGCAGAAATCTTTTAGCAGTTCCACCCAAACTTCCACAGTGTAATCAATGGGCGCTTTATCAGAACCGCCGAAACCTAAAAGGTCTATGGCAAACACTTGGTAGCCAGCATCAGCTAAAACTGGGATATTTTTGCGCCAGTGTCCAATGGAAGCACCAAAGCCGTGAACCAGTACCAAAGGGCGTCCTGTACCCATGACAGTGTACTGGATTTTGTAACCCTGCCAATTCCAAATGAATTTTTCAAAGGCGTCTTGAGTTGGAAGCTGTTGTGTAGTTACAGTCATTAATAAGATTCATAAAGTGTTTCTTCAAATATATTAATGTCTCTGACCTCATAACTCCCTACTCCGTACAGACATGATTAATCGCGTCTCTCCCTACTGATTTAGATGTTAGTTTTATCCACTCCAAGGGATTAATAAGTCAAGGGATACCAACTACCCCTGTGCCTTTTTAGACGAATGGTAGTGTGAGATGAAATACATGAATCAAAATTACTTTGCTCAAATGAGCAAGTTTGTTCTGGCTGCAACCTCTGTGGCAATATTTTCACCAATAGCTTCTGCCTACGCAACTTTAGGATTCTCTACCACCGTCGCCCAAATATCTGATCATTCCACAGGTCAACAACTTTTAGCCGATAAGAAAGTCGAGACAAGAAGCCGTACTACTACTATTGAGCGACAAACTATCACTACAGAAAGCCGTAATAGTACTGTTTCTGCAAAAGGAAAAAAAACAGGTTTTAGCCTTGCCATTTGGGAACCATCGGGTAACTTGTCAGAGGTGATTGCTCGCATTTCTGTCAAAAGCAAAGGTGGCAAGGGCTATTTAAAAGAGCGCTTTTTAGGTGATTACAAGTACAAGATTAAGCAAAAAGCAAAATTTGCCAAGGGGTTAAAAGCTAGCGATCGCATCGTCGTGCGATTGTATGATGTTCAAAACCGCTTTATTGGCTACAGCGAATTTGAATGTTTGTCTGCAAACACCACAGTTAACCTGGTTTTGTCAGCCAAGCCTACAGAATACCAAGTAGTTCGCACTGTTTATGGTGTTGATGCTGACCAAAACGGCACTATTGACGCAGGTACCACCACCTACGACTACTTCACTCAAGTTAGCGGCCAACGTGTTAGTTTCCTAAGCAGTTCCCAAACCTTCCAAGGTAGTCAGTTCCAAGTAGAAGGTTTGTCAAAAATTGCAGGAACCAGCGTTTATCCGGTCTCTTTTACTCAAGGTGAGTATGCTTTAGTACGTCAGTCATTCGTTAGTGTCTTTAGTTCCGACTTGGCAGAGGCTTTGCAAGCTACTCCTGGCAGCTTGGTGCAGGTGATTGAAGTCAGCGATAACTCTAGCTACGATATCAGCCAAATGCTGATGAATTATCGCCAAGTTGGGATGTCTCGCGCTCTCCAAGTTGGGTTTTCTGATGTTTCCACAGACTATTGGGCTAAAGATTTTATTGCCGAATTAGCCTCAATGGAAATTCTCGAAGGTTTTCCTGATGGGACTTTCCGCCCTGATGCACCAGTAACTCGTGCCCAATTTGCGGCAATGCTGCAAAAAGCCTTTACCAAAGGGAAAATTCGTCGAGCGATCGCATTTAAAGATATCTCAACTCAATATTGGGCTTACAATGCCATCAGCGAAGTTTATCAAATGGGCTTTTTAAACGCTGTCATTGGCAAAGGTTTCAACCCCAGCCAAAGCCTTTCTCGCCTTGACATTTTGGTAGCATTAGCGCGGGGATTAAATTATCAAAGCAGTGGTTCCACGGATACAATTTTATCTGTTTACAGCGATGCAACTACTATTCGTAGTGAATATCGCAGTCTGATTGCTGCTCTCACACAACGCGGTATAGTCGTCAACTATCCCAATGTGAACTTGCTAAATGTTGAACGGGTCGCAACCAGGTCTGAAGTATCTGCTTTGCTATACCAAGCCCTATCTAGCACCGGAGAGGTAGCAAACATCTCCTCGCAGTATGTCGTTGGACAACAACAACAAGTTGCAGTTGAGGAGCAGACTGAAACTTCAACCGAGGGCGCAAAGCCGCGTCGCCAGTGCAACCAAGGAATTGGTAATGGTGCTGAGGGCTGTGATCCAGGCAATTCCAGTCCTCATGGTGGCAGTAACGATGAAGGTGGACGCACACCTGGCAAAAAGTAACACCAATTTTTTTAAGAGACGCGATTAATCGCGTCTCTAGCTTGCTCAACTGTAAAACTAATTTCCTGACCATAAGAAATTTCCAGTGTATGACCATCTGGGTCTTGCAGATAAGCCCAGTAACCAACCGGATAGCCCCAGTCATTTGGCCCAGCCAACAATATTCCCTCAGTGCGTGCCTCATTGCACAGGCGATCAATTTCCCCACGATTCTGATAAGCTACCCCAAGATGGGATTGTGGTAAGAGTGCGCCTTCTACTTTAGGTACTTTAATTAGGACAATCACAAAAGGTCTAGTCAGGTCACTAATCCAAGCAACATCTGATTGAGTCGCTTGATCAATGCGATGATGCACGACTGTCATCTGAGCATACTTTGCATAAAATGAGATACTTGCATCAACATCACTGACTGCAAGTGCAACGTGAGTAAAACCAAGATCAGACATAAAAAAACTCCGTGGTAGACTTGACCGCACGAATGTAGGTGTTGGTCTTAGTGCTTACTAAGAAAGGTGACACCATTGATAATGAAGGTAGGCGTTATCTTCACAAAATTTATGTTTTTAACTTGGTTAGACAGTAACTCTTGGCTGCTAGAAATCGGCGGGAAACGAATCCTAATTGACCCTTGGCTGGTTGGTTCGTTAATTTTCAGCAACTTGGATTGGCTATTTAAAGGGTCGCGATCGCAAAACCGCCCAATCCCAGATAATATTGATTTGATCTTGCTATCTCAAGGTTTAGAAGACCACGCTCATCCACCAACGCTCCAACTTCTGGATCACAGCATCAAGGTTGTAGCTTCTCCGAATGCTGCCAAGGTAGTACAGAAATTAGGTTACACCCAGGTAACGACTCTTGCTCATGGTGAAACTTTCACCTTAAATAATCAAGTTGAAATCAAAGCTTTCCCCGGTTCATCCATTGGCCCCACTCTGGTGGAAAATAGTTATCTCCTCAAAGAATTGGAGAGTGGTCTAACTGTATACTATGAGCCTCATGGGGATCATTCTCCACAACTTCAGCCAGCTGCACCCATCGATGTAGTGATTACACCGTTTATTGATATGACATTGCCTTTGCTTGGGCCAATTATTAAAGGAAATAATAGTGCCTTGGAAGTAGTAAAGTCGTTACAACCTCAAGTAATATTACCGACTGCGGCTGGTGGGGATGTGGCGTTTGAGGGATTGCTGATGAAACTCATTCAGACTAAAGGAAGTACTGAAGAATTTCGTTCGTTACTAGAGAAAAACAATCTGGTGACGCAGGTGCTTGAGCCGAAACCAGGCGATCGCTTTGAACTACCATTAGAAAAACGAGCATTAGCAATTTAAATTCGAGGACAGATACTGCTTGCCATGTTATTAAACTAACATGGCAAATACTAATTTTTTTCCATAGCTGAATTATCTTGCATATACACTTCTCTAATCGGAAAAGGAATTTGAATTCCTGCTTGCTGATAGCGTTTGTGTAATTTTTTGACAAATAGATGTTTGCCAATCCGCTGATCGAAGTATTCGCTTACCCGCATATAAAGCGTAAAATCTATACTAAAATCATTAAAAGTATGAAATCTGATATATGGTTCACTATCTTTTAATTCTGGTGCAATTTCTTGCATAACTTCTTTGGCAACTTCTACAGTCACTTTTTCAACTTGTTCCAAATCGCTATCATAACTTACGCCCACATCCATTGTTAAAGTAATTTCCTTTGCAGGTAGATGATAGTTTGTAAAAATAGCCGAAGACAACTTAGAATTAGGAACAATGACTACATTATTGGAAATTTCTTTAATGGTGGTATTCCGCCAAGAAATATCTATAACATATCCCTCATGACCAGCATCTAATTTTACATAGTCTCCGGTTCTAACTTGCTTAGAAATAACTAGGTAAAAACCAGAAAATAAATTTGCGAGTGTGTCTTGAAGCGCCAAACCAACTGCTAGACCACCAATCCCTAAAGTCGTGATTATCGGTGTTATCTGAACACCCACTGTTTGCAATATGATTAATGTTCCCAAAACTAAAACAGTAATTTTAGCAAGGTTAGAAATTAGTGATGTAGGGACACCTTCTGCTCTGCGAATAAATAAATTAACAAAACCAGCACTCAATCTTGCTAAAACTAGGGTTACTGAATACAGCAGTGCGATCGTCAAAACTTTTTGCAGTACGATCGCAATATCTGGTTTCAGGGGTGCGCTGAGAATTGCCCAAAAAAAACCGCCAATGACAAACCAAATAAAAGTCATGCGGTGCAGAGAGCGAAATATAATATTACCCCCAGCAATTCGTTTATTATTAACGAATGTTTCTAGTTTTTTGAAGATAACTTTTTCACCAATTATCCCAGCTAGTAAGCCAGCTAAAATAAACGCTATCGGTGCAATCCATTCCATCATATCAATTTTAAATTTAGAGTTTTAGATTTACGAGAACTGCATTTTTGCTGTGTTTATGGCTAAATTTTACCTTGTTGTCGGATTAGCTGCTTGATATTTTCTTTCCTTATGGACTTGCCAATTATTTACCACCCAGATTACGTTGCTCCCCTACCTGAAGGACATCGTTTTCCGATGCCTAAGTTCCGACAACTCTACGAATTGCTGTTAGCTGATGGTGTAGCGAATCAAGAACAATTTCACACCCCCGAACGTCCACCGCTAGAATTGATAGAGTTAGTCCATACTCCAAACTATGTTCAAGCTTATTGTGAGGGAACCCTAGATACCAAAGCACAGCGACGCATTGGTTTGCCTTGGAGTCCAGCGTTAGCGAATCGTACTTGTGTGGCGGTAGGTGGTACGATACTGACTGCGAAACTGGCACTAAGTCAGGGTTTAGCTTGTAATACGGCTGGTGGAACTCATCATGCCTTTCCCAGTTATGGATCTGGTTTTTGTATTTTCAACGATTTAGCGATCGCCTGTCGCGTTTTACAAAAATTCGGACTCGTCCAAAAAATCCTAATTGTGGATTTAGATGTTCATCAAGGAGATGGCACAGCTTTTATCTTCCAAGACGACGACAGCGTTTTTACTTTTTCCATGCACTGCGAAGTCAATTTCCCAGGTACTAAACAAAACAGCGATTTGGATGTTCCTTTGCCTATAGGAATGGAAGATGACGCTTATTTACAAACCTTGGCGAATTATCTATCAGATTTGTTGTCTAAAGTCAAGCCAGACTTAGTATTTTATGATGCTGGTGTTGACCCTCATATAGGCGATCGCTTGGGAAAATTAGCCTTAACTGATGCTGGCATTTTTCGCCGTGAAATGCAGGTTTTAAGTACCTGTATGAGTAGCGGTTATCCCGTCGCTTGCGTGATTGGCGGCGGTTATGCTGATGATATGAAATCCTTGGTATGGCGACATTCCCTGTTGCATCGGGCCGCTAGCGAAGTTTACCATCAATATAAACTTTGATTAGCCCCTTAGTTAAGCAATTTTTCCTTCTATTCCTTCTCTCTCTGTGTCGCGCCAGTTGCTACAACGGGGGGAACCCCCACAACGCACTGGCTTCTCTGCGTCTCTGCGGTTAATTAAAAAAATGACTTTGACAAACAGCACTAGCCTTAACTGAATCGTATTGAGTTCTAAAATATAAAAACCTTGTGTGCAAAGGCAGTACTGGATGAATAACGGCAAACTCAGAATATACGAACTAGCAAAAGAATTAAATTTGGATAGCAAGAAGCTATTATTAATTTGCGAAAAGCTCAAAATTGTAGTCAAAGGCCATACCAGTACAATCTCAGAATCCGATGCAGAGCGTATTCGTGCAATAGCAAATAAACTAACAGCAAAATCCTCAAAAACTAAAACAACCTCTGAAGATTGGGGCTATTCGTTTATAGCTTCAGCAATTGATAGCTTTATCCGGCATCTTGAAGGTGAGGCTGCCTTGAAATCATATCCCGAATTTAGGGAGCGGCGCGATCGCGCCAATGAGTTAATCTATGAATGTGTCGGTAAAAAGCCCTCCCTATTTTACGTGCGTCGCAAAGGCGCGGGGAAAGAAGCAAGAGAAGAAATTTGGGATTTGACAATAGCAACAGACTCCGATGATTTTCCATTACCCGCAAGACTTGAGAAGCTCAGAAAAACATTAGGATTTAGAGCAGCTGTACCAAAAGATGGACGCGGCGGTATAAAAATACTTTCGGCTCAGTTGTTACAACCCTCACGGGGACACGCCGATAGCTATGCTATACCTTGTCGCTTACGTCTCTTACCTAATCATCAGCATCATCTCGACATTCCGCCCGCAACATTGAAACGCATTGCAGCCGCGCCAGTTTGTGGCGAAAATGTACCTACAGAAGATCAGCTTAAAGCTTGGAAAGCATTTTTACAAATTGAGGAAAAAATTGCGAAAGCACGTCAATTTTGCGTGCGTTATGTAAGTCATAACTATAACTTCAAAAGACGAATCAGTTTTGAAATTGATGTAGCCTCAGCTACCCTTGACGGCTTTTATCAAAATTCCCTCGAAGTAGAAAACTTTTGGGAACGAGCAAGACGGACAAAAAACGAAGATTTAAAGCTTTTTGAAACTGCTCCTGTCGGCAAAAATTGGATTAGCGGTCGTCAATTAGGGGCTGTTGAAGAAGTTGACCCCAACCGTTGTATTATCAGCCTCAGATTAGAACGCGACTTAGCTGAATTCATGGCAACAGAGCGTTATAAGTTGCCAGATACAGGATTTTTATGTTTTGAAGCAGTTGGTGATATTCAGCAGATTCAGCGTAAGAAAAAAGCTTTAGATGATTTGAATAATGGTTACACCCAAAATTCATATTTGGGCAACTTTTTATTCGATGCTTCTCAAGCTAGACAAATCAAAACAACTTTTGAGCTTCAACCACAAGATTTATTATTATCTTCTGCTAATCCTGGTCAGAAAGCAGCAGTAGAAAAGGTACTTGCCGCTAAGGATCTTGTTCTTATCCAAGGGCCACCAGGTACTGGGAAAACTACCGTAATTGCCGAGATTTGCTATCAAATTGCCCTTCGCGGTGGACGTACTTTAATCGCATCTCAAGCCAATTTAGCAGTAGATAACGCCCTGAGTCGATTAGTTCATAACCCCGTAATTCGCGCTGTAAGAAAAGGTAGAGCCGAAAAAGTTGGGGAGGAAGGACAGCCATTTTTAGAAAACCAAGTGATTGGCAGATGGCTAGAAAATACAGCTTCTGATTGCGAAAATAATCTTACTCAACGGCTGGAAAATATCCAAATTTTCAGTCAATTACTAGCATCATCACAAAGATTCACAGCCTACTTTCAAGCAGAGGAGGAATTCAATCAACAACAAACTAAATTCAATAAGAATAAGTTAAAGATAGAGGCAAATTTTAAAAGTCAAGAAAAATCTTACAATGAAACCGTAGAAAAGCAGAATCACGTTGAATTCCTAATTGCAGGGCTAGAAAATATACTAAATACTGCACCAAATATAAACTGGGAAGCTCCAGAAGTTACAGATTTTTTGCCACTTCTTAAGCCATACACAGAAGGTAACAGTTTAGTAGAAGAATTTTTAGCAAATGTTCGTCAAACCATCAAATATACTGATGAACTTGGCTTTGTTCGGCCGACGCTTGGTGCTTTTGGTTTAGCGGTTTGGTTGCGTGAAACTGTAGCAAGAGAAATTTCTGGATTTAAAACTGCTTTGACTTATGCTCAAAATGCAAGTAAAGCTATATCAGAAGTTGCGGCATCAGTACAGATCGTACAACAAAATTTCGCCTCATTAAATCAGCTGCAACCAGATTATCAGAAATATCTTGCCAAACTGCAAAACATACAGCAAACAATCCAGATATGGGAAAACCGCAAACGGGAAATAGATTATATTATCTCAGCAGTTAAGGAATGGAAATCTACAGCACCTTCTCTTCTCTATCAAACTTTAAAAGAATGTCATCAATCAGGTTTACCACTAACCGAGAATTTAGTAGACTTGCCGTTAGGTTTGTTGATGTTTGCTAATACATTAAAATTACCAATAGTACCAAAAGTTTACAAAGTTAACCTGCCAGAATGGGAGCTATTGACAAAAGCGATCGCTTATGAAATAGACGGAAATTTTACTGATCGGCAGGGTAAACAGCATAACTTTAGTTATTTTTTACAGCAAAATTTTAGTCAGATTCCAATGGTGCTATCAAAAAGCGATCGCACCCAATGGCAAGAAACCTATCAACAGTTTAACAATTATCAGCTACTCAACCCCAAACAGCGAAAGTTACTAGTTGAAAATACCCAAATTTTCTTAATTAGAATGCAACGGACTTATGGCAAATCGTGGGAATGGAATAACATCGACTCTACTCTCACGCAGATTACACAAGAATTGCTAGATACAATCCTTGCAAATGCACGTCAATGCGTTTTAAAAGTAAAAACAGAAACCGATCAACAGCTTCAGCATCTCCAACGCCAATTAAATGAACTTCAAAAAAATGAAGTTAGCCAACAGCAAATATCCATTACTCAAGCTGAAGCCGAAAAAGCACAGCAAGATGCTAATTTGCAGCTTGAACGAGTTATAAATATTTTGCAAGAACTTAATCACCAAGATATTCCTACTCAATTACGCATTCTAACCGAACAATATCTCGCAACACAATCAAAGATTTGGGAGCAGCCGCAAGAATTTTTAAATCAAGTTCATTCTTGGGAAACTTCCATTAGCCAACTTGAAAAATTAATTTCATTATTAGAACCCTTTGCTGTGTTGGAGATGATTAAAAATTTTCTCTATGAGCATTTATCAAAGGTACAACAAGAAACTGATAATTCTCTACAGCAGCTTAAAAAATTACAAATTAGCCTACGCGAAATAGAACAAAAATTACAACCACAGCCATCAGGAGGTTTAATAGAAGAAAGAAGCTGGTGGTTGACACAATGGCAAGCAATACCGGATAAATTTAAACCAGAAAAATTTGCTAATGACTTGTTTAATATAGAATTATTACGTAGCATAAATATTAGCTTTGAATCTTGGCAACAGCAACTACAAAAAGATGCAGCTTATCTCAATAAATATCAGAATTTTGTACAAGATTGGATAGAAAAATTAAGACAGCCAAATGAACGCGATCGCGATGATTTAAGGCGCACATATTTAGATAATGCCAACGTCGTCGGTATCACCTGTGTTCAAGCTGCAAATAGAGGTTTTTCGGAAGAATTCAAATCTTTCGATGTCGTCATCATTGATGAGGTTAGTAAGTGTACTCCGCCAGAGTTACTAATCCCAGCCTTGAAAGGTAAAAAGTTAGTCATGGTAGGCGATCATCGGCAATTACCACCCATGCTTGATACTAGCACTATAGAAGAAGTTGCTCAAACAATGGGTAATACACGAGATGAACTACAATTCTTAGAAGAATCATTATTTAAAAGTCAGTTTGAATCTGCTGATGAAAGCATCAAACAAATGCTAACTACACAATATCGAATGCACCCATTTATTATGGGAGCAATCAATCAGTTTTATGACGGTAAATTAGAATCTGGTATTTTGGAGCCAGACACAAAACGCGCCCATCATTTAGCAGGCGAAATTCTCCAAGAATCTCAGCATCTTATCTGGGTAAAAACGCCGATAGAAAATCAGTTTTTAGAGCAACGAAATGGAACTTCTTACTTTAATACTCCAGAAATTGATGCGATTGAACGTCTGTGTCACCAGTTTGAGACTACTTGGGCTTCTAGAGTTGCTAATGGTGAACCGAAAAAAGAAATTGCTGTAATTACCTTTTATGGCGCTCAATTAAGAAAAATTGATGAACGTCTGCAATCTGAACTTTTTCCTTCACTAGAAATTCGTACTGGTACAGTAGACAGATTTCAAGGGATGGAAAGACCGGTTGTAATTGTGAGTATGGTTCGCAACAATAGCAAAGGAGATGTAGGATTTGCTAAGAAACCAGAACGGGTAAATGTTGCATTTTCCCGCGCTCAAGAACTACTAATAATTGTGGGTTGTCATAATTTATTTACCCATCAATCAGGTAAAGTCGGAAGTATGTATTCCGAAGTTTCAAATATTGTAAGTCTTCATGAAGGTTTCGTTGATGTTTCTCGCCTCTTCAGCTAAATCTGTGGTGTGCTTACGCATAGCCCGCCGCAGATATTGTGCGAATCGACAAAAAACCTAGATTTCATAAACCGTAACTTGGGCTAAGTATCTTAACGGAATTTGCTTCTAGAGATAGGAATATCGTATTTATGCGGTCGATACTGTAGCATTTGATAGCTATTCTAAGAAAAGCACTGAGACAATACAGCGCTGAGTAATTAGTTAACTTCTTTATGCTTTACCGTCTAGCCTTAACCTCTAGCCTGGTGCTGGCAAGTGCATTAAGCTTGCAGGCATTCGCTCTAGATCGAGCTGTGCTAGCTCAAAGTGCAGATGTTCCGTTCAGTGGAACAGTTCCAGCTGAAGCTACCTTTATTTCTCCTGCCTCTGGCACTGCTGAACCAACTATTTCTAGCAATTCTGGTGGAATTGCTAGAAATCTTGAATCACAAACTCCTGCCACTATCGGTGTGCAAAGCAGCACATCTGCAACCGTTACTGTTTCTCCCCCCAGGCTTGTATCTGGTCCTAGTCCCGATCCATCTGGGACAACGCACATTGGCTTTTTAAAATTTGGTTCGACCAATGTTCGCAGTGATGTTGGTGGTGGAAGCGCAACTTTGCCGCCAGGTAACACCAATCTAGAGGTGAATTTGTTAGTAGAACGACCAGTAGGATTTACGCCAGGAATTTATACCTACGTTGTTACCTTAACCATTGCACCATAACTGCTTTTTTGTTGATACTTCGTTTGATTTAACGCTAATTTATTTGAGAAGGATTTAAAAATGATTCGTCGTTCTTTATTAACCGCTGCTTTGATAATTGTTGGTTCTGTTGCTGTTGCACCCAAAACAATGGCACAAACTGCTGATGTTCCCTTTACAGCAAATGTCGGTGGTGTCTGCAACTTCGATCAAATTATTCCTGGTAAATTGGGACTTAATCAGCCGACTAATGCAACTGCACTAGCGGGAGGATTTCCTGGAGGGCAATTTGGTAAGGTTTTTGTTAGCTGTAACCAAGGTGCCAGAGTGAGTATATCTCAGCCACAGCAGACCGGAGGCCCTGGATTTACACCTATGTTCTCTGCCGGACATATCAACTCATCTTTTGGTAGTACGAGTTCTCAGGGTGGTAGTCCTGTGTTACTGCCCCCTGGTAGCGGTTTGCCTTTGGATATAGACATGATCGTAGATAAAGGCAGTCCTCTTGTTCCTGGAAGCTACAGCTATGTGACAACCTTGACTATCGTGCCATAGTCTAAAATTTTTCCAGTTTCCCTTCAGATTGATTGAGAAAAATAACTGCTGAATATCTTGTCGCTAAAGAATAAATCTTCAAGCGGCAAGATATTTTTCTGATTACCCAGAGATAAAATAAGTCTGCTTTTGGGAATTATAAATCAGGAATTAAATTGACAATCCTGCCATATTTATAAATATGCTCAATAACAATTGGCGCTCTCTAGCTGCTGTTAGTGCTGGCTTATTCGCCCTAATTTTGTTTCCTGTTGCAGCTAAAGCACAAATGAGTGTTTCTCCTCTGGTGATTGAAGCCAAGGCAGAACGCGGACAAGCCCAAGGAATGATTACAATTTCCAATACCAGTAAGACTCCTTCTCGGATTCGGATCTATGCTCAACCTTTCACATATAGCCGTGATACAGGGTTTCAAACCTTACCCTCTAGCCCCAGTGACCTGACAAAATATCTACAATTCTCACCGCGTGAGTTGACTGTCAAACCAGGAGAAGTTCGGCGGGTGCGCCTCATTAGCCGCTTGGCTCCTAATTTACCTGACGGAGAATATCGTGCGGTAGTGTTTAATGAAACTCTCAGTGAATCCAAAGATGCTGCTGGTAATAACGTTACTTTGGTGGCACGAATTGGCGTGACATTCTACGTCAGAAAAGGCAATCTTTCTCCACAATTAGCAATTGATGGTGCCAGCTTTAACCCAGAGCAAAAACAAATTCAAATTTTAGTTCGCAATCACGGTCAAGCAACTGTTCTCCCTAGCTTAAATTGGACTTTGCGCCAAGGACAAACTGTTGTCAAAACTGGGCAGGTAGATACCAATGCTGTAGTGGCAAATAGCGATCGCAATTTCTTATTAAATTACCCCAACAAAAACCAACCAGCCCTCAAACCCGGTCAATATCAGCTTACTGGTGAGTTGTTTTGGGGTGAAGACAGTAAAAAAAGTAAGTTGCCTTTCAATCTAAATATTACTATTCCTACACAAGCAGCTACATTACAAAATAAATAGTTTGTGTAAAAATTCGTAATTCGTAATTAATAAATTCAAATTAAATCTGGCATCTGTAGCCTGATTTGCAAGAATTAGTCTTGCTGTAAAATACAGCATTAATATCGATAATTTTGCCTGCTGCGTGGGAATTATATGTTGTAGAGACATCGCATTGCAATGTCTCTATTTTTATAGATATATTTACTGATAAATGCAAAATTTGTGCAACTTCGGTTAGTAAATAAAGGCAAATGTCTGCTAGCTGCGATCGCTCTTATCTGTCAAATTATTATCACCCCAGCTAAGGCAGATACGCCTGCAATTCCAAATCAGCCAACGCCCACAACTGCTCAATTAGCTAATAATTCCGAATTTAAAGTTTTTCCCGTAGGTTTGAATGTAGGGAACCGCAATGTCAATCCTAGCGTTTTAGTGCGTGGTCAAGAAAATGGTTCTGAAGCAATTGATTTTGTAAATTGGCTGTTACCATACGATGCTGTAATTCAAGGTTTGAAATTAAATATTACCACTTTACCTGATGGTCAATTAGAAGTGCGATCGCCTGGTGTTGTGACTCGCATTGATCCAAAAAAACTTCGTACTGATCCAGAATTAGGATTAGTCTTTACAATTCAAGATTTACAAACTCTATTTGGCGTAACCGCGAAATTTGATATCAATGAATACGCCATAGTTTTAGATGTTCCAGGATTAGATCAATCTAGTGGCAAACTGGCAGAAACGGAAACTCCAATTCAACTAGAAGGATTACCACACGTTGCACCTCAAAAGTTTAGTATCGCCGCAATTGAACAAAAGGTAAATGCTAGCGGTAGCGCTACCAGAACGACAAACTATAGGGGTGATTTCCTGGCTGTTGGTAGTGCTTTTGGTGGTTCATGGTTCATCCGCACGGATCAACCAAATCTAGAAAATCCACAAACTTGGAATATTGCCGAAGCGCAGTTTCTGCGACAAACTAATTCAGCCGATTATTTTGTGGGTTCCCAGCCAACGTTTTGGCAGACTCAAGGAACAGGAGACTATTGGGGTTTTACATCCATTCAACGACAGGGGTTTGTACCACCTCAACCCTTCGGTGGCGGTTCTTCCGATCCTCGTCAACGTTTACAAGCAGATGCTATTGGACGCACAATTTCTGGTAAGACTGAACCAGGTACATTAGCGCGGTTAGTACAAGGTTTTGGCGATCGCGTGATTGCCGAAATTTTAGTTGATTCTTCTGGGATTTACCGCTTTGAAAATATTAAAAGCCAAAATCAATTTTTGGGCAACAATTATCGCGTCTTGCTTTATCCCCAAGGACGACTCACCGCACAACCAGAAATTCAACAGGCTACTTTTTCTACAGTCCCAGGACAATTACCAGCCGGTGCTTCAGCATTAATCGTTTCTGGTGGTTTACGACGGGATTTTGTGGGAAATCAAAGTTTTTTGGGCAACTTTTCTGACTTTCGGGGGGGAATTGCTGGGCGTTGGGGTTTATCAGAAAATCTGACAGTAGGCTTAGGTGGAGTGTATGACGAATCGCCTAGAGCCTTAGCAGAATTATTTTGGCGTCCGGGAAAGTTACCTTTGCAGGTAGCAGTTTCAGCACTTACGGGTAATAAGTGGGATGTGAACACAGATATTCGCTACAATCCATCTTCTAGCTTGAGTGCTGCATTTATTAGCGATCGCTTGTCTAGCCGTTTTAATCTAGATTGGCGAGTTTTGCCTCAATTCACCTTATTCGCTAGTACTGACACGGCTGATGCAACATCTGGTGGAATGCAAATTAACTTGAGTGGCAAAGATGCCTTTACCTTTGCCCGTGTCAGCTTAGATACTAAAAACCGCCTGCGCTGGAATTTGCTGCAACGTCTTGGAAGACTAGAATTAACGCAACGCGGGAACGAAATCAGTACTTTGTCGGAACTGACTTACAAATTTTCTAAAAACAGCTTTTCTAATGGTGGCAGCGCACTGCTATTAAATTATGAAACACAGAATCAAAATCGTAGCGACAGCTTGTTAAGTGTAAGTTGGCGCTATCGTTCACAACAACAGGCAATTGATGGTAGCTATCAGTGGGAAGCACAGTTGGGCTATGGTATTGGTTCTCAGGGTAGTGGACTACTAGCCACATTATCAACAACAGTTTTACCAGGTTTGCTATTACGGGCGCGTTATCAAGGAGTATCGGCAAGTTCCGATGAAGCAACTTTCAGCATAGATTTAGCTTCTAGCCTGAATTTACAAGGGGGCATTAATCCAGGCGATCGCCGTTCTAATTACTTCCGTACACAAGGCGGACTTTTGATTAAGCCATTTTTTGACCGAAACAATAACGGCAAACAAGATCGAGGGGAAGAAGTTTATACAGATAACACTGATTTATTGTTGACTTTGAACAATAAACCTCTGAAGTCGTTTTTACCACAAATCCAGGGCGATCGCACTTTAGTAAGGATGTCTCCTGGCGTTTATCGCCTCGACCTCGATCCAGCAGGTTTACCGCCTGATTGGCAGGCTGCGGCTGAATCCTTAGCCGTTGATGTGATTGCTGGTAGTTACACCCCTGTGATGATTCCGCTCATTCGTTCTTACACGCGATCGGGGGTAATTACGGATGCTCAAGGTCAAGCGATCGCAGGCGCACGGGTAGAAGCTATACAACCAGATGAGGGGACTCGGCGTTTTTCTGTCACCAACGGCGCTGGAGTCTATTATTTAGAAGGCTTGCCACAGGGTAAATACACTCTACAAATCAACGGTAAATCTGCTGGTAGCTTGCAATTGCAAGAGTCTTCTGAAGCATTCCAAGAGCTTAATTTGCAACAGCCGTCAATCCCTTAACAGACTTCTAAAAAATAAATTCTCCCAAATTATTTTTAGATTAATCTGTACACAAATCGCAAAAGCCTCTTTCCCCCTGCTCCAGCAAGAACTGCGGTCTAAACGATCAGTATTTAGCCGGACACATTTCTGGAAAAGATATTGTGGCATGTGTAGTAAGAAAGCAACTATCACTTGATGCTCAATTTAGCTCAAGGGGGTCTAATGATTGATCGCTTTTTGAATCTAATTTTTATCGATTCTTTCGCTGTAGTAATTAACCTGACATTTGGTACATTACTTCGCACAAAAATCTGCAATTATTCATGGGATGGAGTTGTAAATGATGAACTTTCAACACCAGAAAGTAGCGTTAGTTCTTCTAAATCTCCACCATCCTTAGAAGAGGTACAAACCACTCATCTTCCATGAAACCTGCCTGCTGTAGCGATTCTCATTTGAATTAAATATAGGCTTGCTTAGGGGCGTACATCTGTGCGCTTCTATGAGAATCTATGTTTATTTGTGGTTAATTATATTGATTGTCACAAGCAACAACTAGTATTTTAACGGGAATACGGTAAAATCCAGAAGAACTTTTATTGTTACCAACGCGGGTTAAGGATGGAAGCAAATTTTCTGACGGCTGTTTTTCTGCCCTTGGCTCTATTTATTATCATGTTAGGCATGGGGTTAACCTTGACCCTAGAGGACTTCAAGCGAGTTGTAATCTATCCCAAAGCGGTGGTGATTGGCTTGGTGGCGCAGTTGATCGTGTTGCCGATTGTGGGCTTTGGCATTGCATCAGTGTTTCCCCTTAGCCCACAATTAGCAGTAGGCGTGATGATTTTAGCAGCGTGTCCTGGTGGCCCTACTTCTAATATGATTACGTTTTTGGCTAAGGGTGATGTTGCTCTTTCTGTGACGCTAACAGCTATTAGTAGTTTAATTACGGTTTTTACGATTCCTCTGGTAGTAAATTTGTCAATGCAGACATTTTTGGGACAAGGAACAACGCTACAGTTACCTTTCTTAAATACTGTTTTGCAGATTGCGGTGATTACACTTCTACCTGTAGCAATTGGGATGATAGCCAAGCGATATGCACCCGCACTAGCAGACAAGGCAGATAAACCTGTGAAGTGGCTGTCTTTATTTTTCCTGACGGTGGTAATTACTGGAGTGCTGTTGCGAGAACGGAATAACTTTATTTCTTATGTAATAGATGTGGGTTGGGCTACTCTGGTTTTGAATGTAGTAACAATGGCTTTAGGTTTTGCGATCGCAACCTTGACCCGCTTAGGAGAAAAAAGCGTTACGGCAATTACCATAGAAGTAGGAATTCAAAATGGAACTCTAGCGATCGCGATCGCTTCTACCCCTACGCTGCTAAATACTCCCACAATGGCCATTCCTGGGGCAATTTATAGTCTGCTAATGTTTGTGACTGGTGCTGGATTTGCTTGGTGGTCTAGTCGTCGCCAAGGGTTGTTGAAAGCATAAAAGTATTTTGCCTCATGGGTTACAAATATTTGTAGAAATTCAATTAGCCAATCTTGTTACGTTGATGTTTCTAGCCTCTTCTGGTAAACCAATTGATGACAATCTCAAAAATTTTGTAGACGAAATCGAAGCGCAAAGTTCTAGTTTATCAGTTTTAGCAGCGCGTCAATTCCGTTATAGTTTGCGTCAAACTCCGGTAGAAGTAAATATTAAGGAACCCCGCCAGTTTAACGTCCTCGAAGAATTTATCATTCGCGCTGCTATTGAATTTCAACCTCCGCCAACAGAGGATGAATTAGCCTCTGTACTTGGGCTTGATTCTGTATTTATTAAAACTACTACTGCAACTCTTCGTTCATTACAAACTCTATCATCAACATCGGTACTAACAGTTACTCCTGAAGGACTTTCATTTTATGAAAAAGGATCTGTACCACAGCCGCCATATCCTATACAAATTTATGCTATTACAGACCCTTTAAGTGACAAGATAACCTTTCAATCTGAATCCTTAAATGAGACAGTGATAAATTTGCCTGATTTGGCAGACTTTATCACTATTGATCATACAATTGCTGATATTGCCTCCTTACCCCTTGAGGAAATCCAAAAAAGCATTCAAGCTTCAGGTTTAGCACTTCATACACCAGAAGAGGGAAAAATTGTTACTTCCTATAAGGTACTAGCTTCGACTCAAAAAATTTGGAAAAAGATATCGATTTTCATTATCTTTGATGACCTTGAAGATAAATTGAGCATTCAAATAAGAAATGGAAAACAAATTTTAGAGTCAGCATCAAATTGGTTAGAAGTTCTCCACACTGAAGGTAAAATATCTTTGCAAGCATTATGTAAATTGTCAACCGGAACTATCAGTTTTGAACGTGAAGCCATTCTCAACCAGAAAAATACTGAAATAGAAGCTAGACTCGAAAATATTCGCACACAGGCGCTAAAAACTGCTACAAAAGCTGGTAAAGAATTAGTAGTAGGTGAAGCTATTCAGTTACGGAATGGAAAAATTAGCCAAGCTTTTTTAGAAGTTTTAAATTCGGCTAAAAGCCAAGCTCTGATTTATTCTCCTTGGGTAAATCAAGCAGTTTTTAATGAAAAAATTATTACTCTATTACAGAAATTAGCTAATCGCGGAGTATGGATTTTAATTGGATATGGAATTGCGCAGCGACAAGAAGATGAAGATAAACCAATTCTACCAGAAGTAGAGAAAAAACTTCGAGCGATAAAAACACCTGATGGTTTACCATGTGTACAGGTTTTTTGGTTGAGAGATTCCCATGTCAAAGAAGTAATAGTTGATCGAGAAATTTATCTTTGCGGATCTCATAACTGGCTATCTTATCGCGGCAATTACCTACCACTAGGCGAGTTAGTTTATAAAGTCACAATTCCCCTTCAAGTCCAGGAAGCTTATGAATTTCTCGCTAATCGCTTCCAAAATTACGCTCAAAAATTATGGAAAAATGCTCTAGAAAACCGTGATTTTCGACTGGCTGTAGAGTCTTTATGTATGTGGGGTGCGCTAGGTATGGAAGATATTGCACTCAAAGAGATACAAAAAAATAATTGGTTGGAACTTCTGCCTGTATGGTTGAATGTAGCGCTACACGGATTAAAATCGAAAAACTTAACTAGTGATTTAGAAAGTTTTGAAACTGCACTTTCGTTGCTGAGTCAAGTTTCTATTGAAGAGGCTTTTATTGAGCAATTACAACAGGGATGGCGTAAAGTTATCGGCGCGATCGCAATTAACAATCCCGAAACTGCTTTAAACTTACTTAATGATGAAGTATGGGCGCAGTTTATACGTCTCAAAATTGTTCAAGAGAGCGATTCACCCAATGATTTTATTTTGTCCCGTACTTAACCTACACTAGGATATTTTTCATACTCCAATAGTCATAATTTATCAAAGACAGCCCAGAAATATACCGAGCTTGCATTTCGCGGGGATGTCAATTAAATGATTCTTAACCTTTGATTGACTTAAAGATAGATCCAGAGATTCGTCTTGTTCGATACAATTTATAGGTAGAGAGAGCCGAGGAGAACAAGGTGGTCTTATTAAAAGGCTTTGAGATTGAGATGTATACTGGCACGCCTCAAGGTGAAATCGTCGGTCTCTCCGACAAAATTGTTGCGGCTTTGGATGGATTTATGCGCGAACCAGATAGCCGCAACGTCGAGTACATAACTCAACCATCCCATAATTACGAAAATTTATTGTGTGCTTTGCTGCGTCCCCGGCGGGAGTTGCGAAACTACCTCAATCGTTTGGGCGATTACACCTTAATACCAGGGAGTACTTTATCTTTGGGTGGGGGCGATCGCTTTCTCCGTTCCGATCCAGCAAACCCCTATCATGATTACATTGAGAACTCCTACGGCACGAAAGTAGTTACCGCCAGTGTACACATCAATGTCGGCATCAGCGATCCAGAAGTATTAATGCGGGCGTGTCGAGTCATCCGTATGGAAGCGCCCCTATTTCTCGCTCTCAGCGCCTCATCTCCCTTCTTGGATGGCAAAGCTACTGGCTATCACTCCACCCGTTGGGGCGTGTTTCCACAAACGCCTAGCCATGTGCCCTTATTTGCCAGCCACGCCGATCATATCCAGTGGGTGGAAGATCAACTCGTTGCCGGAACCATGCAGAATGTGCGGCACTTGTGGGCATCGGTGCGACCAAATGGCGATCGCCGTCCTTATGACTTGAATCGTCTAGAACTGCGAATTTGCGATTTAGTTACAGATCCCATTGCCTTACTGGCGATTACTGCCTTATTAGAAGCGCGTTTGCTGCAAATAATCGAAAATCCCAGCATCGATCCGTTAACCCAAAGTACTTTCTCTGCTGAAGAACTTGTTACTCTGACTGCTGACAACGAAGCTGCTGCTGCTGCTGGTAGTCTTGATGCTCAGTTGAGGCATTGGCAAGATGGCAGAAGCATCGTGGCGAGAGATTGGATTTCTGAAATGTACCAAGATGTTTGGGCGATCGCCAAACAACAAGGTTTTAGCTGTTTTCTTTCCCCTTTGCACAAAATCCTCCGCGAAGGCAACGAAGCTCAACAGTGGTTGCAATTACACGCGGTCGGTTTTGACACCCAGCGCGTCATCACTCAGGCTATTATCGCCACCCAAGAGCGCGAAATCGAACTCGAAGACAAATTATGTTCGTCTCTGCTGGGTTAACTCAAAAGGCATTGGGGATTGGGCATTGAGAAAACACTTTGTTTTATCCCCTTATCCCCTCATTTCCCCACTTTCGTCTTCATACAAATAGTAGATTTTATTGCAGGCACTACCAGCCCCAAAAAACACAAGTACTTACTTTCTCTACACAAAACTTAATATTTCCCGATTGTAGCCAAATATCCTCTCAGGCATTGATCTGGGATGGTTTGTCTTTCGTTTAAAAAATCTAATAGATAGAGGATGCTTGATTATTATTAACAAAACCTATGAATAGCCTCTATCTTTTGGTAGATTTAACATTGACCATAAATTGTTTTATACAATACTTAAATTATACGGATAATGCCTCAGGTAGTTTTAGTGAACCCGCAGATACCTCCTAATACAGGTAATATTGCCCGTACTTGTGCAGCTACGGGTACAGAGTTGCATTTAGTGGGGCCTTTGGGGTTTGAAATTAGCGATCGCTACCTCAAAAGAGCCGGCTTAGATTACTGGCCTTATGTCAAACTACACTATCACGAATCCCTCGAAGCCTTTAAAACCGTACATCAGAGGCGTGGCGGCAGGTGGTTGGGTTATACGGTTGGTGGAAAGTGTAATTATGTAAGCTTTCAGTTTAAACCTGATGATTGGCTACTGTTTGGTAGTGAAACCACGGGCTTACCACCAGCAATTTTGTCAGATTGCGATGCTACCCTCTATATTCCCATGAGCCAACCGGGGGTTCGCAGCTTGAATTTGTCAGTAAGTGTGGCCATTGGCTTATTTGAAACCCGTCGTCAGTTAGGCTATTTAGAATAGTTGCTTACATTCATTGTTGTAAGTAAATATACTTATAAGCTTTCCAGAAACCTATTAGACGATTTATTTGTGATTGCAAAAATTTTCTTGGTTACAGCAAGAATATGTAAAAGAATATACTAAAAATTGTATTTATTTGCAAAATGTAGTGGAAGATACTTACAAGTATAGTAAGGTTATTATAAGAAATTTGTATATAAAACTTGGGATATTGCCAAATTTGAATGATAGATTTTGATGAATTTAAAACATCCTAAACTAGGAACGAAATTGCTAAAATCCAGTCATGTCTTACATTTGAGCTATTTTGGCTCAATCAAGGACAGAAATCAGCCCAAAAGTAGCCGATAGTTAATACGGTTGTTTTTTAGGGAATAATCAACGTAAAGTCTCGTGTTGATAAGACTGATGGGGTAGAAATATCTTGAAGATATCTACAGCAGGGGGCATAACTTTTCCAGAAGTCGCCGCAATTTAATTTTCAGCAGCGACTTGGACTTGGCAAATAAGTTTGTCCAGTCCCCGCAATTGACGCAAGACAAGGGCGGATAATGGTAAAGAGTAAAATCGTCCTAAGTGGTGTTAGGAGTGGTTCGGACAAGTAAACACAGCAAAATTTAAGTTTTGCTAACAGATGTGAACTTGTCTAAATCAGAGAAGCAGGTTAATCTTGCGTAAGCATCTCTGGTGAATGTGATCTTGATCTATCGTTTGTTGTGATCTAAATCATTGACTAAGATTCAACAGAAAAATTGAGGTCAGTTAAGCGCTAGTGATCATAGGAGGTCGTCTTTGAAACGAGCATTGAAAAAGAGAGAAAAAGCTGTGTTGAACAATACCCCCAGCAGCGATGATGCCCCGGTAGAACTGCTAAATGTGATGAATCCAAAAGTTAACAGCCGGGTGCGGACAAAAGCGGCGATGATTGGCTTGGCAATCTCTATGGGAGCAACCAGCCTTTTGGTGACTCGACAAAGCGATCAAGCCCAAGCAGCGGTGCCAGTAGGCAGCCAAAAGGCAACCTCAACTATTCCTGCTGTTCCTGACACCGAGGTGAAATTCGCCTCCACAAAGCTGGAGTCCCAAGCAGTCTCAGCAGCGAGCGTGCCGGAAAATCCTGTAATCGTGGAACCAACGGCAGTCTCACAAGTGCCTGGGCTTGAAGCTAAATGGCAAGTCGCAGCAAGTGGAATATCTTTGCAAGTTCCTGCATCAAACACGTTTTCTCAAACAAACGCGGGTTATAAAAATTCCACCTACCTGAAGCCCCAAGTGGCACAGGGATTGAACAATACCTTAGCCGAAACTAGTTTTCCAACAGTCAATAATCTGTCTGACTATAGTGCTGATAGTGTTGATAGTACAAACGCATCACTAACTGCCCAGCCACAAACAGTGGCAACGTCAACCGCAGTCAACAGTGAAATAAATGCACAACTTAAGGCGCAACAAGAGTTCGCACTAAATCGCTTACAAGAAAAATCGAACCGTTTAAGAAAGAGTCTGGCGCAGTTGCAGTCTGGAGATACCAAAAATTTATCACAAGCTGATATAGCATTGGTGCAGCCGACAACTGTGGTTGAGAAGACTGCATTACCAGCCCAGTCAGACAGTTCTAGCGATGCAAGCCAAGCGAACCTGATATCGAGGTTAAAACAGAAGACACAGATAAGTGCATCTGTACCAGCAGCGCCAATAGTGATTGCCTCCTCGACACATACAGCTTACGAAGTCAAACCTGGAGATACACTAGCAGCGATCGCCAGCAAATACAACACCTCAGTATCAGAACTAGTTAAAGCAAATAACCTCAATAATCCCAATGAACTGCGAATTAGTCAAAAACTAGTTATTCCTGCTGTTCAAACTCCTGCTGTTCAAACTCCTGCTGTTCAAGTTGAGGCAACTGTAGCAAGTCAGCCCACTTTTGTAGAGTCTAGCAAAACTCCAAAGGTAGCTAACTCCCCTTTGAATATTGGTAGTGCTAACTCATATCTACCTAGTTCACCATCACAAACTATTGCCGACAACAGTAGCGTTGCCGTCCCTACACCGGTAACTGTACAGATTCAGGCAAATAGTGCGACCGACTTAGAAACTGCCCCCCCTACAGCTAAATCTTATGGCGTCGGTGGTGACATTCCAGTGCCACAAGCTTTTGCCGAAATTCAACAGCCTAAGACACCAGCAAATAGGGTAGCAAGGGGAAACAATAACAATAATGACCGTTTGCGGGGCTTACAAGCGGAAATCCAGAGGTTACAGCAGAAATATCGCGCTCAACAGTCTGGTAATTTAGTTGTGCCAGCAGCAGCGATTGAAGCAAATAATGCTGCTATGGTTACTCCTATTTCTACGCCGAATAATTTCAGTGTACCTAACCCTGCATCTAGACCCAATAATGTTGTAGCAATACCAATTCCAGTTCCAACACCGATTCGGGCTAACTATAGCGTTCAGCCAATTAAGTCACAATTCCGTACTACTGTACGACCTGCCGAAGCAGTAAACCCAGAATTCTTGCCTAATCTAGGTTCTGCTAGCCAGTGGACTCCCTCTCGGACTCAATCTGCCACAAGGGTGGTAACGCCTCCTGGAAAAGTAAATGCCTCTGACTCCTTAGGAAAGATGCGAGGAACCACAGTTTCTCCACAGGTATTACCGCCTTTGGCAGCAGTGGATCAATATCTTCCCAGACCCATTGACGAACTTACACCTCCTCCATCTTCCTCAACATTAGCTTATACCTGGCCAGCAAAGGGAACCTTGACTTCTGGCTATGGTTGGCGCTGGGGTAGAATGCACAAAGGAATTGACGTTGCTAACTCCACTGGCACGCCAGTTGTCGCTTCAGCTGAGGGGACGATACTAAAAGCTGGCTGGAACAATGGTGGCTACGGCAACCTCGTCGAAATCCGCCATCCTGATGGCAGCACTACTCGCTATGCTCATAACAGCAAGATTCTGGTGCAACCTGGTCAGGAAGTAAATCAGGGAGAAACAATTGCTTTAATGGGTAGCACTGGTCACAGTACTGGTCCACACACCCACTTTGAAATCCATCGATCAGGCAAGGGTGCTGTTAACCCAATAGCTATGTTACCGGAACGCATATAATTGGCTGTCTGTAACTAAATTATTACCTTGTTAGTTGAGGGAGTTTCCTCCCTCTTCTCTTTTCTATTACCTCAATAGGGATGAAAGTTCTAACAAAATTACAAAAAAGGCTAGTCTTGAGCAAATTTGTATGCTATACTAATTAATGATTTTGAAAAACATGGCTCAGTAGCTCAGTTGGTTAGAGCACGGGACTCATAAGCCTGGGGTCGTTGGTTCAACTCCGACCTGAGCCACTTTAAAAGTAAGATAATATAAGGGTTTCAGCTTCTGTACATTAGTGGTCACGGAAGCTGAATCTTTGTTTTAACTCTCCTTTGACTATCCAATGACTATCCAAAATAGTCAAAGGATTACCATTAAAGTTGGTATTGAAGTATCTAAAGGTTATCTTAGATTAAGATTTCCTAGAGCTTTATTTAATGGCAATCAGAAATACTTATCTTTGAATCTAACTGACACTCTTGAGAATCAAGTTGCTGCTGAGATTTAGGCACGACGAATAGAGTTAGATATCCTAGCTGGTTATTTTGACCCTACCCTTGCTAAATACAAAGCTGACCACACCACACCGCTACCCTAAGAAACAAAAGGTATACAGCCTACTTGAGTTATGGGAAAAGTATGCTCACTTTAAAAGTGGTCAAGTACAGGAATCAACTCTTGTCCGTGACTACTCATTATCTTGTCCGTGACTACTCATTAATAGAGAAGCGCATCAGAGCATTACCTACTACTGATGCTAGTCAAGCAGTGATGATAAGGAACTATTTACTGAGTACTTATTCTGCTGAAACGCTTCTGACTACAGAAGTTGTTGCAGATATCCAGATGGCTTCTACGATTTTGCGTTGGTATTCTTACCGTTGGCGGGTAGAAGAATATCACAAAATCTTCAAATCGGGTTGCCAGGTGGAACGATACAGGCTGGCTGCTGAGGGCATGAAGACCTTAGTTGGTTTTTTGAGTGTAATTGCTGTTGAGCTCTTGCAGTTAACTTATCTACATCGTACCCTGCCTTCAGCCTCCGCCATTGAGATCCTTAACCCTCTTCAGCTTCGGATTTTAAAAGCTAAATCTCCTAAACTCCCCAAGGTGCTAACAGTTAGTTGGGCCGTGGAAGCTGTCGCTCGTCTTGGCGGCTACCTGGAACATCGAAGCAAAACACCAATTGGTATCCAAGTACTGTGGCGAGGTTGGTTAAAATTACACGACCTCTGTGAGGGGTGGCAGCTTGCTAGAGAGACTTAACGGGAAAAGTCAGATATTTATTCTCCTCTGCACCCCTGCTCCTCTGCAACCCTTACACTGCCTAACATTCAGCTTAACTTAGTGCCATTCGGTCTTGAGCAAAGCACGAGAAGGCAAGTTACATGACAAACGCTTTCATGACGAAGATGACATTGCAGGCAGTGTGCCTGATGAAATTCCAATTGAGGTAGACTCTGGTTTTCAAGGGATACAAAAGCAGTATGACAATATTGTTCTTCCGCATAAAAAACCCAAAGCAGGTGAGTTAAGTGACCTTCAAAAAGCCCACAATCGTCAATTAAGTGAATCCCGTGTAGTTTGTGAAAAAGCTTTTGCTGGTGGGAAGCGATATAACGCTGTCAGTTTCATTTATCGAAATCGAATTGAAAACTTTGACGATCGCTTAATGTTGACCGCGGCAGGATTATGGAACTTTTACTTGATGGCTGCTTAATAACATCACTTCTAGAGTTCCATTTTCTCACTCATCTTTTATTTCCCGACAACTCTATTAGATACTTATCGACTTAAATGGAGTAAGTATGTCTTCATTTCTATTTAGGTAAAATGTACAACCAATATCTTAAGTGTACTTAACCAGACCGGAAAACGATACATAATTTAAATATAGTTGTCTTGACTTAACTTGTATAAACTTGCATAATAATTAAGCTAATACAATTTATAAAACTAATTAGTAAGCTTAAAAAGTTTACATATTAGGAGTTATGGGGTTATAGCGCAGTTGGTAGCGCACCTCAATGGCATTGAGGGGGTCAGCGGTTCGAATCCGCTTAGCTCCATTATTAAAACCTAGCTACTCAAAATCTTTTTTTGCGACAACAAGCACTAGTTGTCCAAAAAGGTCAATTTATGCTTGTTGTTCTCAAAGGACAACTAATGCTTGTCATTGTCGCATAAAAAGAGAGGGAGAGGAAGGCAAGGAAAAGCGTAGAAGAAATGATTGCTCAATGGCTCGAAGCAAATTTAAGTTAGCATTTGCCTAATTGGCATTGTATCTCTTGCAATGCTGTACGGGCTTCTCTGTATCTTAAGTATCCTGGCATACTCATCTGTGCTGAAACGCGGGCTTCAGACGGATATACTCCCTGATTATGTAAACTTAGGGCAATTCATCGAACTTCATCGCAAGACTGCTGTAAATTTCTCAGAAGAATCGCCTTTCTATCGCTGAGGTATTTGGCAGAGATGGCATGACATAAACTTGGAAAATGCCTAAAAATAGTTCTTCTGTCGCATTCCAAACGCCTAGCAACCTCTTCCATTGATGGTGATGGGGAATAATTACTCTCAAGCACTCCTTCTAGATTTTGTTGTACTTTGTTAGCATCAAAAGACTTTGCACTTGCCCTGGTCTGGGGTTTTGATTGAAGTGGTGCGATGCCTACGGCGGTAAACTACGCAGCACTTGAGGAGCAGTTAAAAACAGGAAAGGGCTTTAGTAGCTATAGCGCAATAAATAGTTGATAGGTTGAAACAAGAACATGGACAAGATATCGAGTATGCAACGGTTTATGCGTGGGTTCGATATCGATTAAGAGCAAAACTAAAAGTGCCTCGTCCTCAAAGCCATAAACAAGACGAAAAATTGGTATCTGAGTTTAAAAAAAACTTGGAATTATTCTCAATTGTCTAGAAGAACATCTAGTGTCAGGAAAATTTATTCATTACCTCTGTCAGGATGAAACTAGGGTGGGATTTTAGAGGCTCTTTTCTATGCAGCTTCATATTAAATTGGTATTATAACCAAAAATTATATTAATAAGTCTGACATATAATTTTTCTGTATTCCAGCTATCCGTTGCAATTCTGTCTCATCGGGTAGATTGGTTTTATCCAGTGAGAGAAAATGACCTCTCGATTTTGTGGTTATTCTTGTAAAAGTAACGAGCGCGGAGGGATTTGAACCCCCGACCCACAGAACCGGAATCTGTTGCTCTATCCACTGAGCTACGCGCCCTTAATCTTCCATATTATAGCACGTCTGTGATAAAGTTCGCAGCTTTAAAGATAATTAGCTGGGTCTACGGGTGTACCATTCCGACGAACTTCAAAGTGGAGATGGGGTCCAGTTGAGAAACCTGTGGAACCGACAGCAGCGATCGCTTGTCCGCGTTCAACTGCTTGTCCTTCAGAAACATATAACTCGCTGCTATGACCGTAGAGTGTAGTCATGCCATTACCGTGATTGATAATTAGCGCTCTGCCATAACCACCATACCACCCAGCAAAAATTACTGTTCCTGAATCGGCTGCCCGAATTTTACTGCCATAGCTGGCGGCAAAATCCAACCCGGCATGAAAGCGACGATAGCCAAGAATAGGGTGAACCCGCCAGCCAAAAGGACTGCTAGTAGAAGCATCGCTAGGATATGCCATTACACCAGTTCCCCGGATGATGATACTTGTCCGGCTGTTGGTTTTTCCTTGAGCTTCTGCTACCTTTTGTTGAATCAAGACTTCCAGATTTTTTGATTCTCTTTCTAGCTGATTTTGCGCTGCTTCCAAGGCGAGGCGATCGCTATTTAGGCGTTGAATCAATTCTGATTGTGATTGCGCCTGGGTTTGATAATCGGCTTTTTGTGCTAATAGTTGCTCGCGAATTAAGCCAATTTCGTTTTTTTGCTGTTCTACTTCCGTTTTTTGTTTGTCAATCGAGTTTGCTTGGGTGTTGAGTTTTGCCAAAATTTGTTGGTCTGCCTGAAACACTAACTTCAACTGATGACGACGGCTGAAAAAGTCGTTGATATTTTCACTTTCGAGCAAAACTGCCCATCCAACAGAAGCAGGCGATCGCTGGAGATAACGCAATCGTGCTACTGTTGCGATTTGCCGCTCCTGATATGAACGTTCTGCCACATCTAAATCATTTTCTAACTGTTGGAGGCGTTGGGTAGCAAGTTGTAATCGTGATTCGCTCTCTTGCAGATAGCTATCTGTAGTTTGCAGATTTTGCTTTAAACCAGTGAGGTGTTTTTGGGCCTCTTGTTGGAGATTATTTAAGCGATCGCGCTCGTTAACCACACTTTGCTGCTGCTGGTTCATTTGTTGCTGCTGTTGTCGCAGAGTATCAATAGACCCTGTAGACGTTGCATCCGCTGGAATTAATCCCAAACAAATCCATAAAAAACAGCAAAATACAATAGATAAACAGCAATAAATCTGCTTTTTTTCTAGAAATCGCCCTCTCATAGTGCGAACCTAATCAAAACGATACTTTCAAACACTATGAGGATTATTCCCAAAATTTGATTCACCCACGCCAAAGCATTATTAAATTGTCTGCCAAGTTGTAACACAAGAATTCCAGCTATGTCAGCATTGAGCAGGGATGTGAGCGGGTGAGATGTATGAAGGCACGTATAGCAATTCTCTTAATTACCTTGGTTTTTCCAGGTTTGGCAGTGGTAGGAGTATCGTTGTATTGGTTTAATCTCGATTATGCAGCACTGATTAAAGCTGAAAAGTATATGGAAAACCTAGTAGAGGTTGGAAAAGTAAATGATAGACAGTTAGAGTATGCCTATCATCGCACCTACATTCATCGCATCAACGTATTTGCCGATGGTACTTGGGGATTACTAGGAGGTGTAATTACAGCACTAGGTATACATGGATTAGTCACTATTAAAGAATAGATAGGGAGTGGGGACAAGGGGAGCATACTTCGACTGCGCTCAGTAACCGGGGGAGCAGGGGAGAAGTAGTAAGTTTTTCCCCTCTGCCCCCTGGTCACTGAGCGTAGCCGAAGTGCTGCCCCTCCGCTCCTCTGCGCAATCCTCATTAATTACGATTAGCTTTCCAGTTTGCTAGATCGGTTAAAGAGCGATCGCGGTAACGTCCATAACGCTCTGGTTTACTTTTGATTTTCATTCCTAAATCGGGAAAAATCCCAAAGTTAGGCGGCATTGGTTGGAAATGTTTCGGCGAAGCAGAACTAATAAATTCTAATAATGCACCCATCATGGTTGTTGGTGGTAAAACCAAAGCTTCTTTACCCAAAGCTAATCGCGCGGCATTAATTCCCGCCAAGCAACCACCCGCAGCCGCAGCAGTATAACCTTCAGTACCAATCAATTGTCCAGCGGCTAACAATGTCGGACGCTCTTTGAATTGCAAGGTAGGATGCATTAATTGGGGAGCATTAATAAAAGTGTTGCGGTGCATTACTCCCAGCCTGACAAACTCTGCTTTTTCTAAACTAGGAATTAACTGAAAGATTCGCTTTTGCTCACCCCAACGCAGATTAGTTTGAAATCCTACCATGTTCCACAGTTGACCAGCTTTATCTTCTTGTCGTAACTGCACCACAGCATAAGGACGTTCCCCTGTGCGAGTATCTGACAATCCCACTGGCTTTAGGGGGCCGTAACGCATGGTATCTTCCCCGCGGTGGGCTAGTTCTTCTATGGGTAAACAAGCTTCAAAAAATTTCGCCGTTTCTCGTTCAAAACCCTTGAGTTCTGTTTGTTCAGCTTTACAGAGTTCTTCTCGAAAGTGCAAGTACTGCTCTTTATTCATTGGGCAGTTGAGATAAGCAGCTTCACCTTTGTCATAACGTGATGCCATAAAAGCAATGTCACGATTAATCGATTCTCCCACGATAATCGGACTAGCCGCATCAAAAAAGCTCAGGTATTCCATCCCCGTAAAGCGCTGCAAATCTTCTGCTAAGTCCGGACTAGTTAAAGGTCCGGTTGCCAAAACCACAATCCCTTCAGGAATCGCAGACACTTCACCCCGACGGAATTCAACTAAAGGATGACTTGCTAAAGTTTCAGTTAAATCTTGGCCAAATTGTCCCCTGTCTACGGCTAGCGCCCCACCAGCAGGAACGGCGTGTTCATCAGCTTTTGAGATGACGATCGAACCGAGTTGGCGTAATTCTTCGTGTAATAATCCCGCCGCGCGATCGCTTGCCATTGCCCCAAAGGAATTACTACACACTAATTCTGCTAAATGTTCTGTATGATGAGCCGGACTAAATCGCTTTGGACGCATTTCATGCAGAATTACTGGCACTCCGGCTTGCGCTATTTGCCAAGCTGCTTCTGTCCCAGCTAGTCCACCTCCAATTACTTGTATCGGTTGTGTTTCCATAGTTAAATTTTAATTCCCATATTATAAGTATCCATCAGCATTACAAAAGTAAAATTAAATAAAAACCGATGTTAAACCATAACAAGTGTATATAAGGTATTGGGTCAATTGTAACGTTGAGACTAGACTTTCAAGGTTTTTTACAATCGTTTTTGCCATAATATGAAAATCCACCGACAACGCTGGGCTGAACATTTTCCAACTGACACACCGTCAGAAAGTGCATCGCGTCCTCAGCCCTTGCCTAATTGGATTAATCAAAAAAGTAGCAAAATTAGTCATAAAAGTAGGTTTTTTAGATATAAACCCTTGATTTATTTTTGTTACAGATGATACATTAAGTATGCATTCAATAATTAGCTAAAAATGCGTAATTGGGACGTGATTTATGACTAAAAACAAAATTAAAGATAACGTCGCTTTAAATCTAGCTCCAATTATGTTTATTGAAGAAGTAACAGATGATGAGGAATTGAAAAGTGTATACGGTGGCGTAACGCCTCCTGTTTCACGACTAACCCCAGAAATTATTGCTGCTCTTGAAAAGCGCGGTATTCAAGTGTTTAGTGATCCTAATAACCCAGATATATTAACAGAAGAGGCGTTATCTGTTTTAAAAGACATTTGGGCTAATCAGACGACATAGTAGATACAAATGATTTCCATTAACTGTAGCAATATGCAATACTAGGGCTTGTTTTCAAACACGCTCTATTCTAAAAAATAGGTTAATCTAAGTAATCTTGGAATTATTCTCATGGCTTATCAAAGTCATTTGATATTGTAATCAAATCTTTGCCACTACCAAATAACAGCAGTTTTGACGAGTCCGTGCTTGGGAGCGCGTTCAATGGCAACAGACAATAGACTTCTTGACATTGTGGGGAAAAGGGGAAGGGGTAAAGGGTAAAGGTATAGAATTTTCCCTTCCTTACCCTTTAACCTTTCCCAAAGCTCTTGCAAAAGTTATTTTTGCAAGATGTCTAATCAACCCAACAAATTAACAAGCACAAGCTTGTCTGAAAGAAAAGCGATCGCTATCCCCAAAAAAAATTAACATTAACCTTAGAAGTGTTAATTTTTCATCACATAAACTCATGGGTTACTACATTGCTCCCCGCTTTTTGGACAAACTTGCTGTCCACATCACCAAAAATTTCCTGAAGCTTCCTGGCGTGCGAGTTCCCGTGATACTGGGTATTCATGGACGCAAAGGAGAAGGTAAAACATTTCAATGTCAATTAGTCTTCGAGAAAATGGGTATCGAAGTAACTCACGTATCTGGCGGTGAATTGGAAAGTCCAGATGCGGGAGATCCAGCGCGGTTGATTCGGTTGCGCTATCGGGAAACAGCTGAACTGATCAAAGTACGCGGCAAAATGTGTGTACTGATGATTAACGATTTAGATGCTGGTGCTGGACGCTTTGATGAAGGGACTCAATATACTGTAAACACCCAGTTGGTGAATGCCACACTGATGAATATTGCTGATAATCCCACAGATGTGCAGTTGCCGGGAAGCTATGATTCCACACCTTTACATCGTGTGCCGATTATTGTCACAGGTAATGATTTTTCCACTCTCTATGCACCATTAATTCGGGATGGACGGATGGAGAAATTCTACTGGGAACCAGATAGAGATGACAAGGTAGGAATTGTCAAGGGGATTTTTGAACCGGATGGACTCTCACAGAAAGAAGTTGAACAGCTAGTTGATACTTTTGTCAATCAGTCTATTGACTTTTTTAGCGCTTTGCGATCGCGCATTTATGACGAACAAATCCGCAACTACATTCATAAAGTAGGTTTTGAGCAGATATCCTTAAATGTGGTTAACAGCACTCAAGGACCACCAGAGTTTAAAAAGCCAGATTTCAGGCTGTCTCACTTAATCGAGTCTGGTAACTTCCTGGTTGGCGAACAAAAACGGGTAGAAAGTTCTCATTTGGTTGATGATTACAATCGACTCAATCGAGGTAGAAATTCTCAATCAGCACCACCTGCTGTTGTAACACCAATTAGTCAGCCCTCAAATGGCGCAACCAAAGAAGTAAAAACTAATCAATTCCAGAAACAGCAAGCATCAAGTGCCCATTTAACTTTAGAGACACAAGAACAGATTCGGCAATTATTGTCTCAAGGCTACAAAATTAGTATTGAACACGTAGATGAGCGCCGCTTCCGCACAGGTTCTTGGCAAAGTTGTGTTCATAGCCACATTGATGCCGAGTCTGATGCCATCTCAAATTTAGAGGCAACTTTGTCAGAATATAGCGGTGAATATGTGCGCTTAGTAGGTATCGATCCTAAAGCCAAGCGGCGGGTGGTGGAGACAATTATTCAGCGTCCCAATGGAAACAATTAGGGATAGATGCAGCAGAATCCGGGAGTTAGAAATCGGAAGTTAAATCGACGGTTAGCTCACCGGACGCAGACAACCTTGGTAACTCGACCGACCAACTTGTGGCGTTCCGGTGCAGCAACTTGTTAGGCGACGCTTTGGTAGCGCACCAAGCGAGAACATCATCGGGCATTTCTACACAGCCGCACACTGCGCGTACAAAAAGTATCTAGCAATCATTTCTAGTAAGGACTCGGAGTAGGTTCTCCCGCGCCATTAGTCCAGATGTCGTCTGGCAGCGATCGGTCGCGGTGACAAACCCGATCGAGGTCAGGATACGTGATTGTGTCTACTTCCGCTCTAGTGCCGACTATCAAGCATTGCGTTGCCTTGGAGCTACGATTCTCGAGAAAGTGGCCTATTGGCACTCCTGCTTGAAAAGTTGCGGCGTCGCCAGGACGTAGTACAGTCTCCGCGTCTCCTTCGATGAGCGCGATCTCGCCTTCGAGAACATAGACCATTTCATCTTCAGCACTATGCCAATGTTTGATCGACGAACGAGAGCCAGGCTGCAAGACTTCGATGAATGCGCCGAACTGGGTAAGTCCTCCTGCTTCGCTGATCCAAAGCGTACGATTTGGTTCGTGCGCGGCGTGAGAGGGGCTTTCCTCCACGATGAGACTATTAGGAGTGATAACAGTCATGTTGGCACCTTTGGGAATTCTGGAGCAATAGCTATTCCATTGTGTCTAGAGCACGAATTGACGCAAAGCTTCGTTTGTGTACCCAAATGAAGCGTTACTTTCAATTCGGTTAAGGCAAGAGACGCGATGAAGCGCCGTTTCTACAAAGCCAATTTTAAATCATTTGCGAACAACAAGAAAACCTTAAATCCCCAACTTCTTAGGGATTTAAGGTTGCAAATTCGATTCGCCAGGGTTGTTGTTAATTCTTAAACAACTGGAAACAATATGTTTCCTCAATTTGAAAGCTGAATTTTTCCCTGTTTACCTACAAGTATCAGCTGAAGCTGAGGTCATTGTTCTTAAATCGCCTGTAAATGCGGCTGTGTATTCATAAGGTGATGCACCATAGCAATTCATGGAATTTGTATAGGTGTTACGGGGAGTCCACCATGACGTTGCTTTCACAGTCAAATTTGCCCCATTCCATGATAGATAATTGACAAGTAAAGAGTTAGTTTGTCCATTATCGAACTTTTTAGAAGAGAAAAATGTGGCATAATCAACCTGGCCATTAGCTGGATTAATCCGGGCTATAACTGCGGCTTGTGGCCCGCCTCCATAACCATAGCTAGGCAACCACCGACCACTGGCAAAACGCCTAAAATCATTACCTGTCTGACTGCCTGTGGAAGAGTAAACGCCATATAAAACATCACTTCCATTCCAATACAATCCGTAACCTGTACCATCATCACCTGTTGTCTCGTAATCATTACGACACCATGCTTTTATCCCATTATTAAAGCGGATAGTTACAGGGTTTTTGTTATTAGAAAATTGCTGATAACCAATGTAAATTCTTGCTGTTCCATTAACTACTTTGGGGCCATTTTTAGCTGCGATTGTCGCTTCACTATCATTGCAACTGAATGTCACAGCTTCACCGATCGATGTATTTATAGTTTCGGCTAAAACTGGAGCAGTTTTTTGTGTGAGAACTAAGTCACCTACTAAAATCACAGACAAAGAAATGCCCGCAAAATACTTTTGTAATTTGCCAGAATAAATCATGTTATGAATCTGCCGAGACAAGGAACGGAAAACACCGTACCACTATAAACTCTAATCAGTATTTATACAAGTAAATGACTTGAAAACACTACCTAGCAAGACTCTCAGCATCTCAAAACATTAGATATAACTACAAAATGCCCGATCTAATATGCATGACGATGCATGATAGTAGCTGTATATAATTGTTGTTTATCAAAGAGTATTGGTAAATATAAAAAATTGCAATAGGTTATGGTAAACCATAAGCAATTGCAGTATTTTAGAGAATAATTTTAATTAGCAAATTGGCCTATGATCGTGCCCTATATACCTTCCCAGAAGATTTATTTACCTTTCTCTGATGCTTTTTTCTGGGCTGTATTAGGTAGTTTTATGATTTTCATCTGATACTTCTCCAGCAGCAGCTTTCAAGCGGCTCAATCTGCTTTTTCAAACCCGTTCACTATCGCGAACCCCACCCGCCATTTCATATTCACTGCTATCTTTGCCATATTTAAAAGCAACCCCTATTATCATCTTGTCTGTAAGATTACTTAGGGTTTTTTCCATCGCATCAATTTTAGTTTTGGAAGAATCAATTACAGTTAAAGCAGTGTTATAAGCATCAAGCATAGTTCTTAGCTGCTCAATTGCTTGACTTAAGCTTTGCAAATTGCAATCATCATCAAAACTCATATTTGAATCAATTGCTTTTAGTTCAGCGGATCTCAACTCAGCTTTTTCGAGAATACGGGATGTACGTTTTTACGAGACATCAATATATTCCTTAGAGAGGTTTCTAAAGCTACTTTGCCTTACTAAAGCTGTTTTCTGGTTCAGTAAAATTAGTGAAAAAACTATAGATGGATTAAAAGAAAACCAACCTGCTCTCTACAAAATGCCTCAAAACCAAGCACAGCAAGATACTCCACTCAGCAGTGCTACAACTGTAGAGAATGTTCATTCTCGACTAGTCCAACGTGAGTGCAAAGTTTTTGCTGCTCCCGAACAAATGCAAAAAAATGGTCTGGACTCAAAACTTTTGTCGTAATCGAGCGTCAGGGTCTGCGTGATGGTCAACCATTCTACGAGCGTCGATTTTATATTTGTAGTCAAAATCTCGAAGCTCAAGAGTTACTTGCTGACATTCAAGGGCATTGGGGCATCGAAAATCGGCTTCATTGGGTTAGAGATGTGACCTGACGGGGTGACAAAGAGGCAAGAGCGCTGATTGAATAAGGGTCATAGCACGTAAACCCCGCTGAAAATAGGGTAGTTTACCGGGCTTGAGACGCACAAGTGCGATCGCCAAATCTGACCAAAACTCTCCTACTGTCTTTGCTTCAGCTGCTTTGTCACCCCGTCAGCATTTCAAGAAGACTTGCGACCACGCCGTGGTGGCAATGCTCCCGTGAATTAGTCTATCCTACACAATTTTTTCATTACGATCGCCCGCAAACTTGGTTTTCGAACTATTCCTCAAGCACAACGCGCCCTCTTCAACCAACTCGATCAAGTTTTTTCTTTCTTTGTATGAAACCACCCTGCTTCTCCCTTGGGAGAAGAGAAATTAAATGTCTAGTTTAAATATTTTACCTCCACTTATAATTTGGCGTTTAAAAAAAGCTCAATATCCCTGGATTGATTTACAAGGAAAGGAATCATTAAATTTTCAACTTTCTTTAACTTTGTACACTTTTATTGCAATAACAATATGCTTGAATTTAGTATTAGCTAGCTTTAGTTTAGCAGTGAGTAATAATAGTTCTATCAATGAAATAAAGAATACTTTAAATAGCTTATTAATTATATTTATATCAATATTTTTATTCGAACTTATACTACAATCTTTTGTAGTGACTTTTGCAGATGTTAAAGCTTACAATGGAGAGCATGATCGTTATCACTTTACCATTAGAGTTTTACAATAAGGCTATCTAATAGTATACTAGATTCAAAAGAGTGATCGCTATATGTTATCAAATCAATAGCAACCGCTAACTAGGAAGCAAGATATTGCCTAAAAAGTTTAAGATAACTACATATTAGATATGATTTATCAAAAAATATAAAGCAAATAATAAGTTGCATCAATATGGAGATGAAAATTATATGATTGGAGTTGCGATCGCAGGTACTGGATTTGGCCAAAAAGTCCACATACCGGGATTTCAAGCACATCCTCGCACTGAGGTAGTTGCTGTTTATCACCGAGATATAAATAAAGCCAAAGCCATAGCAGAATCCCATAATATTCGTCACGCTTACGATTCACTTGCAGATATTGTGGCATTACCAGAAGTGCAAGCTGTCAGCATTTCGACACCCCCATTTTTGCACTATGAAATGGCAAAAACTGTATTGCAAGCTGGCAAACATTTATTACTAGAAAAACCGACAACTTTAAATGCAGTTGAGGCGAAAGAACTTTATCAATTAGCCAAAGCAAAAAGTGTCATTGCAACTGTGGACTTTGAATTTCGCTTTGTACCAGCATGGCAATTATTTGCAGAATTATTGTCAGAAAACTATGTGGGTGAGTTACGCCTAATTAAAATTGATTGGTTAGGTTCTTCTCGTGCTGATGTTTCGCGCCCTTGGAATTGGTATTCTGATAAAGAGAAAGGAGGCGGTGCATTGGGATCTTTGGGTTCTCACGCCTTCGATTATATTCACTGGTTATTCGGGCCAGTGCGTAGATTAAACGCCTATTTGAGTACTGCTATTCCTAGACGAGTTGACCCGATTAGCGGGGAATCTAAGGCAGTAAATACAGATGACAACTGTATCTTAACCCTGGAATTAGCCAATGGTACACCTTGCCAACTTTCTATCAGTGCGGTTGTTCATGCAGCAAGAACGCATTGGGTAGAAGTATATGGCGATCGCGGTACATTAATTGTGGGTAGTGAAAATCAAAAAGATTATATACATGGTTTTCGTGTTTGGGCTTCCCAACCAGGTAAACCTTTAACGGAAATAGAAATACCAAATCGATTAATTTTTCCCAAAAATTATGCTGATGGGCGCATTTCAGCATTTATCCGCGTAGTAGACCAATGGGTGCAAGGAATTGACCGCAATCAGGAAATTACACCATCACTGCGGGAAGGAATTTATTCTCAGTTGTTGATGGATTTATCCTATGAATCTCATACAAAAGCAAGTTGGGTAGACGTACCTAGCTTGGAAAGATTTCTTAGCAACTAGAGAGAAAATGAGCAAAACTTCCCGTATTCGTATCCCACCAGAAGTCAAAAAATATGTTTTTGAACGTGACAAATATCAATGCCAAAGCTGCGGTAAAACTACTACAGAAACTTACCTCAGCATTGACCATATCATTCCCCTCGCCCGTGGCGGTCAAAATGATATCAGCAATTTACAAACTCTCTGTTTTACCTGCAATCAGCAGAAAACAGACAACATTGATACCCGTTTCCGGCGATATTTTCAGCATTAGGCTAGAATTGTGTGGGCTATTCGTTTTTTATTTCTATGCCTCAAAATCACAATAGCAATTCCCGAAGATTCCCCAATATTAAAACTACAATTCTTTACCTCTTCACCTTCATGACTGTTTTAGTAATAGCTTTTCCCTGGCTATATGAGGTTAAAACTAAAGCTGGGATCAACATATCACATAGCCGCCACGCAGGAACCTTTTTTGAGAAACATACCTTCGGACTCTTCAGGTGTGAGTGGCTTTATCCCTACCATTGCGATCGCTCTCACGTTAGGTAATATCATTTCCGGTTAATACTTGTCATTGCCAGCGAAACCTTCGTCGCGGAGCGTCTCGTAGAGAAGCAATCCCAACACCCTTGCGATTGCTTCACTACACTTTTTTCCGTTCGCAATGACATATCAAAACTAATTTACCGGACATGATTTTATATAATTCATGTCCGGTAAATCAAGCTGAATAAAAATGTTCGTTCGTAGTAAGGACTTTAGCCCTGGCTTTGGGGACTGAAGTCCCCACTACAAACTGTTTATTATGGCTAAAGTTGACATCAATGTACCGTCGTGAGTCCCTACATCTATTTCAACTGATTTGAGATCGAGCTAACATCAACAGCTAATTTTTTACCCAACTTGAGCAACTGAAGACACTGATTATCTCCCTCATTACCAAGGCTAGTAATACACACCGGCGCTATCTGACTTTGCAGACAACTAAAATATAATTCTTGCGATCGCTGTAGGGAAATGTCAATATTTAGTTGATCCCCGACATCAATCAATCGCTCTAATAGTTGGATATCTGCATTAAAACTACCATTGGCATCGTGCAACAATTGCCAGAGCGATCGCGCAATTAAGTGTTCTAACATTTGCTTACCGTCGGGAATATTCAGCCGACAACGCAGATGTTTTGCTTCAGTAGCGATCGCCTCCAATTCTAAGATGTGATTCCAACTCTTTTGGGGATCGGCAATATCTTGCTCAAGCGATCGTAATGTCATCAGACAGCGATGCCCTAAAGCAATATCTGCTGCAACCTGCAATTCTTGCGGTACTGCAAGTTCATCGCGATGAAATGCCATCAGCACACCGTAATTATCACGGTAAGCTTGAGTATACAGCTGTCCTAAACGTGCCAGTGTTTCCTGACTCAACAGCCGCATAATCCGGTGGCGTTCTTCAGCAAATAGATTTTGCAAGTTAAAAGCTTCTTCCCCAAATAGCTGTGTCATCGCCAAGATCGTATGAGCCGCACTAGCTTGTTTTAGCGCCCCAAACAGCTTTTCTTTTAATTTGCTGTAGTCACGCCGCCCAGTAAATTGTTGAATGCAGCAGTGGAAGTCCCAGCCTCCCAAATGTAGAACAGCAAATACCAAATGCTCACTTTCCCAAGTAATCTCTGATACCAGCTTTAAATTTCCCACAGCCAGAGTTAGCGATCCCATCCGTTGTAGTTGGTAATCTAGCTCATTGGCAGCATAGCAATAAACCCGCTTCTGGTAACGCTGAGATTGTTTGTCAGCAGCATCTTTTCTCGGTAGAGAATTGTGCGTTTCTGCTGGTTTCTGATTGGTAAACAGGGAAGTAATGGCGTAATGGGCTGCAACTTGCTTAAAGCCAAGTTGGGCAGTTAACACTAGTTGCCGATAAATTTCTGCACCGTGTTTGAACTGATCCACATTACTGGGAGCTAAACCAAGATGTTTGACGAAGCCTTTTTCCAGTTGCACGCCAGCCACTTCCCCTGCCAATTCCAAAGCACGGGCGGCATAGCGCAGAATTTGTGTCCCTTCTGGACGAGAAATTTCTTCAAAAAACCAGCCGCAACTAGTGAACATCAACAAAGCGTGACGCTGCATTTCCAATAAGCGCAGGGCGTCTACTTGTTCGGCTGCGGTTAGTTTGTGGGTTTGATGACGGGCGAGGAAACGGTTGACATTGGTAGCAGAGCGATCACGCATTACTTGGATATATTCATCCCGTGCTAGCCAGGGATCGCGAAATAACTGTCTACCATGTTCTTCATAAACCTCAGTTAGCTGATCCCTCAGCCAATTGAGGGCATCCCGCAAGGGACGACGCCATTTCTGATGCCAAACACCACCTTCCCCACCGCAACCACAGTCATCCTCCCATCTGCCGACACCGTGGGCGCAACTCCAAGCTGTGACTGACTTTAATTCCACTTCCCAACTGGGAGAATTTAAGCTCAGGTAGTGGGCGAAGTTTGTCACCGTCCAACCCTGTTGAGGAAACTCTTTGGTAAAGGCGTAAGCTAAAGTTTTCTCAGTTCCCTTTTTGTGGTGTCCAAAGGTTTCCCCATCTGTCGCCACAGAAATCAGCTGTGCCAGACGATGATCCCCACGCACTGCCGAACCAATCCGGCCGGCAAAGTGACTGGAATTATAAACGACATCACTAAAACCCATATCCCGCGATATCGGCCCATCGTAGAAGAAGATATCAATGTAGGGTAATTCTTCTGTACTACTATCGTTAGGGCTAGTGGCGATCGCACTCAGAGGTGAAGATGAAGTGTTTAATGTCGGCTTCAAATAACAGCGGTAGGGACGGGTAGAATCAATCTGACTACCGCCTACTTCAATCCATTCAGAATGGGGATGCTCTTGAGTCGGGAGGGGACGGCAACGCAATGCTTGAGACGGTGCAAGGACAATGAAGCGAATACCCTCAGCAACTAGAGCTTCTAAGGTTGCGTAGTCTACAGCAGTTTCTGCTAGCCACATCCCTTCGGGATCGCGGCCAAAGCGGGAGCGGAAGTCTTCCTTACCCCAGCGAATTTGGGTATATTTGTCGCGTTCATTCGCCAGAGGCATGATGATGTGATTGTATACTTGCGCGATCGCATTACCGTGACCATGTAAGCGTTGGCTACTCTTGGCATCTGCCTCTAAAATCCGCTGATAAACTTCCACATCGTAGCGTTCTAGCCACGACATCAGCGTTGGGCCGATATTAAAACTGAAATACTCGTAATTATTGACGATCCCCACCACTTCGCCTTGGTCATTTAAGACTCTGGCAAAAGCATTTGGACGATAGCATTCCCAATGAATCCGCTCATTCCAATCATGGAAAGGTGCAGCGCTCGGTTGGCGTTCAATTGCGTCCAGATAAGGGTTTTCCCTTGGTGGCTGGTAAAAATGACCATGCACCGTCACATAAACACCATTAGCCTTTCTCAAGGGATCGGTTTCTTTAGTGTTATTGGGATCTGAATGTAATGTTAACGTTGAGCCAGAGCTAGCTGGCATTTCAGCAGCAGAAGTCATGTATATTTATCCAAAACAAAAAACTTGCAGTTGCACCGAAAACATTGTGCGTAAACCTTACTACAATAGTTTGAACACAAAATCCGGTATAAACAACAACTATGAGATCCAACTAAATTTTGACAAAGCTGTTTTATTGTAGTGGGAAATCTGCGTTATCGCACAGCCTTTTCCCTGAAGGCTTGAAGTAATTAGCCATTGAACAAAGGCTCAGTTAGGGGTTTTCTCTTCTTCAGCGTCAATCAAAATTTTAATTGTCTTTTAATATATTAAACCCCATTTTTGATGTAAAATTTTGGCTCAAATTCATACTTTTGCAACAAAAGATTACAAAAACTCATCATATCGCAATCTTATTTTACACAACATCGGCAGCAGTGAACGGAAAACAGTACAATCTCTGAATTGGTCTACAGATGGTTGAGAGTATCCTATGGAAGTGTTGATATGAAAGTGATTGTGAATTCAACACTCCAAACTTAAAACTTAGGATTGCTCGCTGTGAATGATACCCTCAACTTAAGACAACAAATGTCAACCAAAAACATTATTCTTTTCGCTTTACTACTGTTTATCCCGGTTTCTGTAGCAGCTCACTTTCTGGAGTGGGGCGAATTGACAGTTTTCATTACAGCTGGATTAGCAATTCTGCCCTTAGCAGCTTGGATGGGTACAGCGACAGAAGAAATTGCTGTGGTGGTTGGGCCATCGCTGGGGGGCTTGTTAAACGCCACTTTTGGCAATGCTACAGAATTAATCATTGCCCTAGTAGCGTTGAACGCTGGGTTAGTAGATGTAGTCAAAGCTAGTATCACGGGATCGATTATTAGCAACTTACTACTAGTGATGGGTTTTTCCATGCTTTTGGGAGGGCTGCGCTACAAAGAACAGACATTTCAGCCAATTGTGGCGCGAGTAAATGCTGCTTCGATGAATTTGGCAGTGATTGCCATCTTGATGCCAACAGCAATGAATTATACTTCTCAAGGAATTAACGAACAAACATTGCAAAATCTTTCTATTGCTGTTGCCGTAGTTTTAATCTTGGTTTACGCCCTAACGCTGCTATTTTCGATGAAAACCCACTCCTATTTGTATGATGTGGGCGTAGCGGAGACAGAAGAAGAGGAAACCCCTCACGCGAAACCAAATATGATTTTGTGGGTTGGCGTGTTGCTAGTATGTACCTTGCTAGTGGCAATTGAGTCAGAAATGCTAGTAGATTCTTTGGAAGTAGCTACATCTCAGCTAGGTTTGACGGCACTGTTTACAGGGGTGATATTGGTTCCCATCGTCGGTAACGCAGCTGAACACGCTACAGCAGTCACCGTGGCGATGAAAAATAAGATGGATCTTTCCCTTTCGGTAGCTGTGGGATCGAGTATGCAGATTGCCCTATTTGTTGCACCCGTGTTGGTGATAGCAGGGCGGGTATTAGGTAAACCAATGGATTTGGATTTCAAACCCTTTGAATTAGTCGCTGTGGTTGTGTCAGTGCTGATTGCCAACAGTATTAGTTCCGATGGCAAGTCCAATTGGCTGGAAGGCACTTTGTTATTAGCTGCTTATACAGTGTTGGGGTTCGCCTTCTACTTCCACCCAGTTATGGAAGGTATGGGGTAGTAGCACAAGGTGGAAGTCAGCCCCTTTGGGGAAGTCAACATTTAAAAGTCAAAAGTTTTGCATATCAAGGCTTTTGCAAGTTTTCAAATAGTAGCTTGATTTCCGCCGTGCTGTATTAGTTAGTAGTGCGTAGGCGTAGCTTGGCGTAGACATCGCTCATATAACGAATTCGTGGAAGTCCTCACCCTTAACGCCAGTAAAATAAAGAGATATAAGAGCGATCGCCTGTATGAGCTACTGCCTTAATCCCCATTGTCCCAAGCCTGAAAATCCTGATGATGTCAAGTTTTGCCGGACTTGCGGTACCAAATTACTCCTTAAAGAACGTTACCGTGCTATCAAACCAATCGGACAAGGGGGTTTTGGCAAAACCTTCTTAGCTGTGGATGAGGATAAACCCTCAAAACCACGCTGCGTAATTAAGCAATTTTATCCTCAATCCCAAGGCACTAGCACTCTGGCAAAAGCCGTAGAGTTATTTAACCAAGAAGCAGTGCAGTTAGATGAATTGGGCAAGCATCCCCAAATTCCCGAATTACTGGCATATTTTACCCAAGAAAATCGGCAGTATCTTGTACAAGAATTTATCGACGGGCAAAACTTAGCCCAGGAGTTAGCACATAAAGGTGCTTTTAGTGAAACGCAAATCTGGCAACTATTAAACGATTTATTGTCAGTTTTGCAATTTTGTCATGCCAGACACGTAATTCACCGCGATATTAAGCCAGAAAATATTATTCGTGAGAGCAATGCCGAACGCAAACTAGTATTAGTAGATTTTGGTGCTGCTAAATCTGCCACTGGCGCTGCCTTAAATAAAACTGGTACTAGTATTGGTAGTCCAGAATATGTTGCTCCTGAACAAATGAGAGGTAAAGCTATTTTTGCCAGCGATATTTATAGTTTGGGTGCGACTTGTATTAATTTATTAACAGTGCGCTCGCCCTTCGATTCTTATGATACTAACAATGATACTTGGGTATGGCAGCAATATTTGCAAACTCCCGTCAGTAATGAGTTGAGTCGCATTCTCAACAAGATGTTAGCAAGCATACCCATTCGGCGTTATCAAACAGTAGACGAAGTTCTCAAAGACTTAAATAAATACTCGCCAGCAGCAGCAAAACCAGCAATAGCACCAAAGCCTATCCCTCAATCACCACCAAATTCTCCACCCAATTTTGTATCGAAATCTCCTAGTCAACTGGAGCGGGAATTAGAAGAGATGAAAACCCAATTTATGGGTAACAGCAAACCTCAACCAAATAAAATACAGCCACAAAATCCCACACCTCAGCCTTCTAGTAGCAATAAAATAGATGAAGAATTAGAAGAATTAAAAGCCAAATATCTTGGTAATAATAACCCTTAAAATCAAGAAGAAATAGAGAATCGCTATTATCTTGCTTTCTTTATCTGCGGTTTGTCGCTTTGTGTCTATGTTAAAAAAAGTGGCTCTGAAACTCAGAGCCACTTCTAAATCTGTATTTTGAAACTGACTAACCTTTCACAATATTCTGATACAGATGTGCGAAACCTTACTTCTCGGCTTCAGCAATAGGAACCCATTCAGTGTGGAAACTTCCGGGCTTATCAAGACGCAGGTAGGTATGTGCACCGAAGTAGTCGCGTTGTGCTTGAGTTAGATTTTGAGGCAAGCGATCGCGGCGATAGCTGTCAAAATAATCTAAGGATGCGCTAAATGCGGGTACTGGAATTCCCACTGTTGCAGCTGTCGCAATCACTTCCCGCCAAGCAGTCTGTCTGTCGAGAATTGTCTGCTTAAATTCGGGAGCTAACAGCAGGTTAGGCAAAGCTGGATTTTCGCTAAAAGCCTTCTTAATCTTATTCAAAAAGCGAGCGCGAATAATACAACCACCTTTCCAAATCCGCGCCATTTCGCCCAGATCCAAATTCCAGTTATATGTTTTTGAAGCTGTGGATAGCAACGCCATCCCTTGAGCATAAGAACAGATTTTTGAGCAATAGAGAGCATCACGAACTTTATTGATAAAGTCCTTGGTTTGCCCGTCATACTTGCCACTGGGGCCTGTGAGGACTTTAGATGCTGCAACCCGCTCTTCTTTAATAGAAGATATAATTCGGGCATTAACTGCTGCTGTAATTGTAGGAATAGCAACTCCCAATTCCAACGCAGTTTGTACAGTCCAGCGTCCAGTTCCTTTTTGACCTGCTGCATCAACAATCAAATCCACTAGGGGTTTATTTGTTTCTGGGTCAAGATATGGGAAGATATTCTTCGTAATCTCAATCAAAAATGAATCGAGTTCATCGGTGGTGTTCCATTCAGCAAACACCTCATGTAGCTGATTATGGTCTAATCCAGCGACATTTTTCAGCAAGTCGTAGGCTTCAGCAATTAGCTGCATATCGCCGTACTCAATGCCGTTGTGTACCATTTTGACATAATGGCCAGAACCACCAGGCCCAATGTAGGTTACACAAGGGCCATCATCGACTTGGGCAGCAATTTTGTTGAAAATTGGTGATAGAAACTCGTAAGAGCTTGTTGTACCTCCAGGCATCAGAGATGGGCCATTTAGTGCCCCTTCTTCACCGCCACTGACACCCATACCAAGATACCGAAGCCCAGCGGGTTCTAATTCCTGAGTGCGTCGTTCTGTATCTTCAAACCAAGAGTTGCCACCATCGATAATGATATCGCCTTCGTCTAACAAAGGTTTTAGTTGAGCAATCACCGCATCCACTGGCTTACCAGCTTGCACCATTACTAGAATTTTGCGGGGACGTTCCAATAAAGCAACGAATTCTTCTAGAGTAAAGGCGGCTTTGACGTTCCGTCCTGGCGCACGCTGCGCCATAAACGCATCCGTTTTTTCTCGGGAGCGGTTGTAAACTGCAATTGGGAAGCCATTGCGCTCCACGTTTAGAGCGATGTTCTCACCCATAACGGCTAATCCAATCACACCAAAGCTTTGTAGTGTCATAAAAAATTTCTGGCTAACTCTTGCAGATCCTTTTACTTTAAGGGTAGTCCGATATTTTCCCTTCTCTCCTAAAGAAGACCTTAAGACTTCAATAAATGACAAAAATCCACAACTAACGGGGATAATTAATTTTAAATTGTATCTAAATCAACAATTGACTGGCAAAATTTGCAAAATTGAAATAATTAAAGGACGTAGTAAGGAGTAACCAAATAATGCTGGCATATGTCCTAGCTTTGGTGGTCGGTCTTGGTAGTTTAGCCATTTATATAGCAGCTTTCTTTTTTCCAGAAATCCACCGCAAGAATGACTTTATCTGGAGTGGCGTAGGATTATTCTACGCTTTAGTCTTATGGGTGTTTGCGCCACGCATTACTGGGGGTTTGTTGCTCGGTCATGTGGCTAGTGTGGCTCTTTTGGTCTGGTTTGGCTGGCAAACTCTATCATTACGTCGCCAATTGACTCCGCAGGTACAACAAACCCAAGTACCCAGTGCTGAGACAGTAAAAACTGGCATTCAAGAACAGGTGAATAAGTTGTCCCTTCAGGAACGGCTGGGCCAGTTGCAAAAAGGTCTGGGTAGCACCTTCAGTGGCGCGAAAGACAAGGTGCAACAAACTGTGAGTAAAAAAACACCCACAACCCCCAAACCTGAAGACATTACCTCTGTAATAGCAGAGAAACCTACTGTTGAAATTATCGACAAAACTACTGCCATACCAGAATCACCAGCAGAGGAGACAGTTACTACCGAAACCGAAGCAAAAACCGAGAGTGTACCGGAAGCGATTCCACCACATCCCCCATCTCCTGAATTGGTGGAAGCAGCGCAACCAGATTTTGAAATTGAGGATAAGCAACCAATTCCTGTAGAAGAAATTGCGCCGGATGCAGTACTTGCTCCCCCGGCAGAAGCACCACCGGAAGAAATACCGCCGAATCAAGCTAGTTGAATGCAGTGAAACCCAGCGTTAACCTAATATAATGTTGGGTTTCACTATTTCCATCAACGAGTTCTGGGTTTACCTCAGTAAATGCGAATGTAACTTTTTCTAGTTCGCAATATCAACGCAGGGGAAAGATTTATTCAAGGATTTAATAAAAAGTGCCAAAACATAGCTCAATTCCCGAATATAGGACGAAGCTACGCCATTTTGATCCAAGGCTTAGAGGAATACCCTTAGATGGCTACATTATTTTTTATCGAGTTTTTGAAGATAGTGTTGTGATTGTGCGGGTAATTAGCGGTTATCGGGATTTAAAATCTATATTTACAGATGTGGACAATCAATAGATTTTTGAGTTGTCCAATTTAGACTATTTATGTTTTGGCAGAATATATTCTTGCAAAATCTGCAAAGTATATGTCTCAACAGAAAGCCCTTGCTGTTTAGCTTGTTGTGCAAGATACTGTTCTAATTCTGGTGGCAAGTTCAGGGTTAAGGTCATAAGTCTCTTTTGAGTGACACCATATATTTTAAACCTGCCAAACCAGAAAGATTTAGATTACTTACAGATATAGATATATCCCTCAACGACTATCGTCTTGTATTCTCTCTGTGGGTTTTCTCTGCATGGGCTTTTCGTGTCAGCAATTGAAGATTATCTATGTTAGTTAAACCACCCTGAGACATCGGTTTAATGTGATCAATTTGGAAATCTTTTCGCATCTGAGTTTTAACTTTACTAATTGCACAAGTTATAAACCCTTTTGCATCTGTGTGCTTGGCGAATACAGCATTTTTAATTTTTCTGTATTCAACAATATCTCGCTCTTTTATTTCATATAGAGTTAACTTCTCTATTGGTACAGTATCAGGAATTACAGTTGGTATTGATATGGATACATTACCGTATATATCTGGATTAGTAATCTTCCTAATTTCATCGTCCAATTGCTTCATGAAATATAACTGGTTGTAGCTGAATATAACTTGCCAAAAAGAATTTTCATCATTCCAAATTGAGTTGATATAGTCAGACTCTGCTCTACGACCTAACGAATTATCGTAGATATGTCTTGCTACGATAGATAAATCGCACTTTCTTCTCTCGCTAAAAGCTAGAAATGCTGGTGGAATTTGCTTTTGAGCATAGAAACGTAAGATATTTTTTACATCTTCATCTCTGTAACCAAGTAAAGTTTCATAGTCAGGAAAATAAATTTGCTTTGCAGTTTGCCAAAGCTTTTCAAGTTCTGCTTCGGTCAATATTTCCCTATCTTGTAAATCAATACTTTGGAATAGAAGCTTCAAATCGTTAACAAAATTATCGTATGCTTCTTCTGTATCGTCATATAACAATACATCATAAGGTCTAGGATTAGGCTCATATCCTTCGGATGGTTCGAGAATGGAAAAATGATAAATTCCAATAGGAATCCTCTTCAAAAAGTCTAGTTTTTCTAAACCACTAGTATCAATGGAGTTATCCATGATACGAGCGAATTCTTCGATCATCTCAATAGATATCAGCCGAGCAGTTCTATTATTTGATGGAATTCCTTTTACAATAAATTCTGCATCTTCTTCAAAATGAAGTTTTTCTGGGTTCACCCAGTTAATTTTGTTTTCCCAGTTATCAATAAAACTGACCACATAAGCGTTTTCTGTACCGCCTGCTTTTTGCCCACGCAAAGCCCGACCAATCATTTGTGTCATTAGTATTGTAGAGGCGGTTGGTCGTGTAAGAAAAACAGTTTGTAGTTTAGGTAAATCTGTTCCTTCAGTCAACATTTCTACATTTATCAATACTTCAAGCTCTCCATTTCTGAATTTTTTGATTTTTTCTGAGTTTTCCTTGGTAGAAAATGTAGCACCTGTAGTTAAATCTTTAACTGAAGATACAACAAAATCAGAATTAACTTTTTTAGCCTTAAACAGTGCGTTCAAAGTTATTGCGTGTTCTACATCAATTGCAAATAATAGAAGTGACTTGTATTTTTTCCTATTGTTAATATAATGATCAATAATTTGATTGTTACGCGTACTAGATTGAGCAATCTTCTCAGCAATGTCCTTTGGCAGCCTGTCAAAATCTTCGATATTTTTGATTTGCCTTGCATTCAATCCATTCAATTTTTGCTTGATTTATATGTTCGTTTTTAAGTTTTCAAAAATCGGTTCAGCAAGGATTCCCTTAGCGATTAAATTTCTCAGATGTTCGGAAAAGATAATATCATTTGGAAAAACTAACTTTAGCAAACTCTTCTCACTCTCATCTGTTCTGAAGGGGGTAGCCGTTAGTCCCAGCATTTTAAAGCCGTTATTATGACCTCGTTTTTTTAGATTATCTTTGACGGCATTAATTAATTTACGATATGTCTTAGCTGTTGCATGATGCGCTTCATCTACAACTAAAAGAACTTCTTGCAAATCATAAACCCAGTTGTTTAATAAATGATCAAGCCCACTGTTTAGACTGTCTTTACTGGCAATGATTATGTCATCAGTCTTTTCAATGTTTACAGGTCGATCGTGTTTAGGATGACCTGAGATAATACGGTATCTAAATCCTGATACATTGCTCAATAATGATGAATAGGCACTAAGTTGAAGTGTCTCAAGTGCTTGGTCAAGTAATTCATGGTGATGAGCAATCCATAGAACCTTTTTCTTGTTGTTAATAAAATTACGTAGTAGCCAGTGAACTGCTGTTAACGTTTTTCCGCCACCTGTGGGTAGAACTAGCAAGCCTTCAAAGGCATTTTTATTAGTTTCATTCAGTGCTTTGATTGCTTCGTTCTGGTGGGAGTATAGCTCTTTGGGAGCCTCACCCCTTTTAACTTCGATTAGACCTGCGTATGTAACTTGAACAGCTGTCATAATATCTAAAATCCTAGAAAGACTGTGCTTTAGGGGAAAGGCTGGAACTAGGTCTAACTCAACGGATTGCAGCAATCCATTAGCCTATATTTCAGTATTCCCAAACCTATGTGCTGTCTAACTAGTTATTAGGATATTTATTTAGAATTAAATGTATGAATAAATACTTTAATTTAGTGATCGCACTTTTGAAAGTAAGATTAGTATCCAAATAAATTGTTAATCTGAGCCGTTCATGATTCAATGTCTGATTAGACTCTTTTCACTTCACGAAGAAACAGCTTTCAAATGTGAGGCATGGGCATGATGAGATAGGTAGTTCGAGTTAATCACCCGATTACGCCCAGAATTTTTAGCCTGTAACAGACATTGATCGGCACGATACAGCAGACTCTCTCCTTTCTCATCATCCTCAGCTTGTAGAGAAGCTGTACCCAAACTAATGGTGATATTAATCGTCAGTTTATTGTTGAGTGCAAATGGTTCGTCGCTGACTACGCGATTGAGACGACGGGCTACTAGTAGTGCTTCCTCATCGGTAGTGTTAGCTAGAAGAATTACAAATTCTTCGCCACCATAGCGGAATGCTGTATCTTGACAGCGTAGATTGTGGCGCAAACGCTGACATAATACTTGCAAAATGCGATCGCCTACTAAATGCCCATGAGTATCGTTAACTTTCTTAAAATGATCTACATCCAGAATAATCAAACTCAAAGAAGTTTTTTGGCCCCTGGCTCTTTGAATTTGTCTGGGTAAGTCCCATTCTAAAGCACGACGATTATTTAATTCTGTCAACGAATCGGCTAAGGCGATCGCAGATAACATATCATTTGTCCGAATCAAATCTCGGTATTTTTGTGCTTTCCGCAAGCCAACTGTCAATTGAGCAAGTATTAGTCCATGATTGGCAGTCAACTCTGCCAAGCTATAATCTGTTTTTTCTTCAATAAGATGCCAAATATATGCATCGGCTCCTTGCTTTAGGGCCGCAGCACTCATTTCCAATTCCCTGTGCCAACCCTTATTTCTATCATTCAACTGCTGAGAACGATCCTCGAAGAGAATACAGTATATCCACGATAGTTTTGTCTGATCTTTCAACCAACCGCAGAGTTCCATACTGCTATCCAGGCTAGCCTGCACCAGGATTATATCGGGGGGTGTTGTTTTAATCCGCGATACTGCTCGATCTAAATTGTCTATAACTTCTACACTAAAAGCAGTCGCATAACGGATCTGATCTGGAAGTGTAGCGATAAAATTATTTTTTCCAAAGATCAGAATAGAAATATTCATTGCTTTATTTTTTATCCTATTTAAATTTTAAATAAATTCACTTGGGTAACTACTGCTCTTGTCGTCTAATACTAAATATGATGCTTCAGGCTAAATTATATTTTTTGACATCTTGTTTTTTGAGCATCGATTAAACAGTGAACTTCAAAATTTAATCTCATTTTCAGAATTTATATTTATTACTAATTTACTACTACAGTTTCGAAAATATTCATTTCTAACAACTAATGTCTTCTTTACAGTTTATTTTTAAAACAGTAAAAATACTGAATATTATTTAAATGGATAAAAACTCCTACTGTAGTTTCTTAAGTACTATTTTCCTGATGAAATTACCGAAATAAATACTTTTTAATAACCATTGCATCAGGCAGCTAAATTTATTTTCAAGTAGAAAAATAAAGAAAATATAAAATTTTTTTATTGAATTATCAAATCCAAAAATTTATTATGTAATGAAAAATGTCATTTCCCATAAAGTTTTTTGCACTTTTCCTTTAAAAAGTAGGCTTTTACCAAATACTAAGAAAGTATTTAAACTGTATATATATATTTATATACAGCAAACCTACCTCCTGGAATGTACAGTAGCTTTTTGGAGCTAATAGAGCCTCCGAACCAAGACAGATATTGTCAGGTAAAAATTTATAATTTAACTGAGAATTAACCAAAGTTAAACAATGTGTTGACAGCAAAAATAAAATATTTCTGCCTACACTTTATCTGTATTTGTCTATTTACTTAATTCACATCTTTTTTTATTTACTGCAACATCATAAATCGGGAAAGCAAAGCTAAATAAAAATTTGATGTCAAAACCTGCCCCTACTTTGGGAAATTATTTCGATTCAGCCCTTCTACGGGCGGAAAAATATAAAAAATTTTGTTTGCGTCGCCTGAGATATTAAAATCTAAACTTCTGTGAAAAGCTGGAATCAGATCCATAACCTTCTATAGCGTGACCAGCAGCAACAATTACTTGTTTGATTGACTCCTCAGAAGCTTCCGATTCTACCGTGACAGTTTTAGCGTTAACATCTACATCCACTTTGGCTTTAGGTTCCATAACATGCATAGACTAAGTAGTTATTTCTGTACATCCCCCAAAAGGAATACTTCATAGTTTCAGTTTTAGTGCCATTTGCTACCTCAGTATGGGAATTTTAAAGTATTTCTTAATGATTAAGTTTAACCAGCTAAATACGATGTCTACGAGGGGCTACGCCTATGTGCATCTTGTCAAGGTCAAGTATTAGCCTAATAACATTTTAGTAACTGTATATATTTCACCCACTTACAGAATTCGCTGGCAGTAATATTAAACAAAATGCAAGAATATATAAAGCTATTTATGAAAATACACCTACTTAGTGCCGCTACGCCCAAGTCGAAATTCTAAAGTCTAAAGTTAAAAACACCTATGTCTTCAAATCCCCAGTACCTAAGCGGTAACGAAATTCGCAACATATTTCTCGACTTCTTTGCCCAACGGGAACACCAAATTCTCCCAAGTGCCTCCCTCGTGCCAGAAGATCCAACCGTGCTGCTGACGATCGCGGGGATGTTACCATTTAAGCCAATATTCTTGGGGCAGCGCACACCAGAGTTTAAACGGGCTACGACTTCGCAAAAGTGTATCCGTACCAACGACATCGAAAACGTTGGACGCACCAAACGGCATCACACCTTTTTTGAGATGCTGGGCAATTTCAGCTTTGGTGATTATTTTAAAGAACAAGCGATCGCTTGGGGTTGGGAAATCTCCACGCAAGTCTTTGGCTTTTCCCCCCAAAATCTTGTCGTCAGTGTTTTTGAAGATGATGATGAAGCCTTTGGAATCTGGCGCGATCAAATCGGTGTGCCGATAGCGAGAATTAAACGCTTGGGCGAAGATGATAACTTTTGGGCATCTGGGGCAACTGGCCCTTGTGGTCCTTGTTCCGAAATTTATTACGACTTCCACCCAGAACGCGGTGATGAAAATATAGATTTAGAAGACGATTCCCGGTTCATCGAGTTTTACAACCTCGTGTTCATGCAATATAACCGGGATGCATCTGGCAATTTAACGCCACTGCAAAACAAAAATATTGACACCGGCATGGGTTTGGAGAGAATGGCTCAAATCCTCCAAAAAGTGCCTAATAACTACGAAACTGACCTGATTTTCCCAATTATCCAAAAAGCAGGGCAAATTGCTGGTGTTGATTACCACAGCAGTGATGAGAAAACCAAAACTTCCCTAAAAGTCATTGGCGATCATATTCGCGCTGTCATCCACATGATTGCTGATGAAATTCGCGCTTCCAATGTCGGACGGGGTTATGTCCTGCGGCGATTAATTCGGCGGGTGGTGCGTCATGGGCGATTAATTGGGATTTCTGGCGAATTTACTACCCAAGTTGCTGAAACTGCGATCGCTCTTTCCGAATCAGCTTACCCCAATGTACGGCAACGGGAAGCCGCAATTAAAGCTGAGTTGCAACGGGAAGAATCGAATTTCCTCAGAACTTTGGATAGAGGCGAAAAACTGCTAGAAGAAATCATCCAAGAAGTGAAACAGCGAGGGGAAACTCAAATTAGCGGTGAAAGTGCATTTACTCTTTATGACACCTACGGATTTCCCCTGGAACTTACTCAAGAAGTTGCTGAGGAAAATCACCTGACAGTCGATGAAGCGGGATTCAATACCGAAATGCAAAAGCAGGTGGAACGTGCTAAAGCAGCACACGAAACCATCGATTTAACTGTACAAGGTTCCCTCGACAAATTAGCAGAACACATCCACGCTACCGAATTTATTGGATATGCCCAACCTGCGGCGACTGCTAAAGTCGAAGCGATTTTGGTAGAAGGTGTTTCCCAAGAGGAAGCAGAAGCGGGGACAGAAGTGCAAATTGTCCTTGACAAAACGCCATTTTATGCTGAATCTGGAGGGCAAATCGGCGATCGCGGTTATATCTCCGGTGATGGTATTGTAGTTCGGGTAGAAGATGTGAAAAAAGAATCTGATTTCTTTGTTCACTTCGGACGCATCGAACGCGGTACACTGCGCGTAGGCGATCGCGTCACCGCCCAAATCGATCCGGCTTGTCGTCGTCGCGCCCAAGCTAACCATACCGCAACGCACCTATTGCAAGCGGCATTGAAAAAAATTGTTGATGAGGGCATATCTCAAGCAGGTTCCCTGGTTTCCTTTGATAGGTTGCGCTTTGACTTCAATTGTCCCCGCGCGTTGACAGCAGAGGAAGTTCAACAAGTTGAGGAACAGGTGAACAGTTGGATTGCTGAGGCTCATGCTGCAAAAGTGGAAGTATTACCTTTAGCAGAGGCGAAAGCTAGGGGTGCTGTTGCCATGTTCGGGGAAAAATACGGTGAGGAAGTGCGCGTGATTGACTTCCCCAGCGTATCAATGGAACTCTGCGGTGGGACTCATGTCAGCAATACTGCTGAAATTGGCGTCTTCAAGATTATCTCGGAAGCTGGCGTAGCTTCTGGGGTGCGACGGATTGAAGCCGTTTCGGGGCCAGCAATCCTAGATTATCTGAATCTGCGGGATAAAGTAGTTAAAGATTTGAGCGATCGCTTTAAAGTTAAACCCGAAGAATTACCAGACAGAATCACAAGTCTGCAAAGCGAACTGAGAAATAGCCAGAAGGAATTAGAAACCTTAAAGGTACAGCTAGCGATCGCTAAATCAGACAGCTTGCTACAAACAGCAGAAAGCATAGGCGATCAGAAAATTATTGTCGCCCAATTAGAAGATGTCGATCCAGAATCATTGAAAACCGCAGCCGAACGCTTGTTGCAAAAAATCGGTAACGGTGCAGTGGTACTGGGTTCTGTTCCTGAAGAAGGGAAAGTGAGTATAGT
>JADEXV010000513.1 GCA_015206945.1 Nostocales cyanobacterium LEGE 12452
ATCTGCTACTGCTGATACTGCTTGATCGAATAAGTCAATTAAGTTGGGAAAAGCATCGCGGAAGAATCCCGAAATTCGCAAGGTGACATCTACACGGGGACGCCCCAAAATCGCTAGAGGCAAAATTTCAAAATCTACTACTCGCCGTGCTGCACCATCCCATACAGGTTGGACTCCGAGTAAAGCTAAGGCTTCGGCAATATCATCACCGCCAGTTCTCATGGTGGCTGTTCCCCACATTGATAAACCTAGTGTTTTGGGATACTCGCCATGTTCTTGAGTGTAATATTCAACGAGGGTTTCGGCGGCTTTTCTACCGATATCCCAAGCTGTCTCGGTGGGAATGGCGCGAATATCGACAGAATAAAAGTTTCTCCCTGTTGGTAGAACTTCCGGGCGGCCACGCGTGGGTGCGCCAGATGGAGCGCTGGGGACATATCCGCCATCGAGTCCGTGTAATAAATGGGTGATTTCTTGATCGGTTTTTTGTAAGGCGGGAAGGAGGCGATCGCGTATCCAGGTAGAGACGCGATTCATCGCGTCTCTACAAGATTCCTGATTCCTGAGTTCTGAATTCTGAATTCTGAATTCTGAGTCCTGATTTATTAGTTGTTCTACTAAGAGGGCGGCGTGTTCTTCTAGAACTTCGACGATATCACCGAGGGTACGGCATTCTGTGCCATTGACTATTGAGTATTCACCGCTAGGCATTGACAAATCGGCTGTGAGGGGATCGAAGTCTAATCCCCAATCTTGAGCGATCGCACGGGTAATACCTGGAGAATGGCGATTGGGGATGCGAGCGATCGCTACTATTAAATCTCGTAGCTGCCTTCCTTGGGGACATTGCCCAAAAATGTGTAACCCGTCGCGGATTTGGGCTTCTTTTAATTCACAAAGATAGCCACCGATGGAATTCAAAATTAAGGATTCAGACTTAAAAATTTCTGTTTCATTTTGGATTCCTAAATCTAGATGGAGATTTTCTTTGATTACCAGTTCGTGGATGTGATCGCGAATCACTGGTAAACGTGAAGGATCTAAACTGTCGGCTTCATAATACTCATCAATTAAATTTTCTAACTGTTGCAACGAACCATAGAGTTCCGCACGAGTCATTGGCGGCGTGAGGTGATCTATAATCACCGCTTGAGCGCGACGTTTCGCTTGGGAACCTTCACCAGGATCGTTGACAATGAACGGGTACAAATGGGGAAGTGCGCCGAAAGCCACTTCTGGATAACAATTGCTCGATAAAGCCACACTTTTACCGGGTAGCCATTCTAGATTTCCGTGTTTCCCTACATGAACTACAGCATCAGCACCAAAAGTTTCTCTAACCCAATAGTAGAAAGCTAAATAATCATGGGTTGGTTCTAAATCCGGCGCATGATAATTCAAACTGGGGTCATTATCATAACCTCTTGCTGGCTGAATTCCCACGAAGATGTTGCCGAGTTGAATTCCGGGAACGGGGATAGAGGCAGAGGGG
>JADEXV010000321.1 GCA_015206945.1 Nostocales cyanobacterium LEGE 12452
ACCTTGGGTCGCCAAAAGCAATTCTATCCCAGCGTTGAGCATGAATTCTTATTGGATTTTCCACTCTCTCTTGCACCCTCAAATCCCTGACCCTAGTAGTTTACTTCGACTTGTGTGTACACCGTAGCTTTTTAAGGGGGGTTGGGGGGATCAAAACCAAGGCACCACAAAGACGCTGCGTTAAATAAGGATGTCCCCCCGTCCACTTCAACACCTGGCTTAATACCTGCTTGGCTTCATTACTGGGTAATCCCAATCCCTCAGCAAACGGTAAAGCTTCCTCAAAGGTAAAATCAGTTAAATCTACACGCTGTCCGATATTAAACGGCGTGCGCTTGGCATCGCGGATTAAATCGCCCGGAGTCGCTACCCCCATTAACACAAAAGAAAGCCGCCCAAATTCAGGATTAGTCGCACGCGCAACATAGAGATAACGAATTGCAATAAAAAAATCATCGGTAAAATCTAGGCTGAGGGTAGAGTCAATTTCATCCACAAAAATCACAACTTGCCACTCAACCTCAGCCAGCAAAACCTTCTCAAAAAACTGTGTCAGCCGTTGTGATACTCCCAGATGCTCGTGTTCTTGCCACCAACTCACGACATCTGTATCAAACATGAGTTGGTCATCCAGTTTGACCAAAAAGCCAAAATACCATTGTTCGGCTGTGACACTTGCCCCCAATTCTTGAAGGTCAACAATTACTGAGCTAATCCCCTCCTCCGTTAGTGTTTGCGCCGTGCGTACCATCAGGCTGGATTTACCCATTTGGCGCGGCGTGAGGACATAAGCGAAAGTTGCAAAGCGACATAAACCGAGCAATTCTTCATCAGCTTGACGAGGAATGTAAATGCCACCGCCAGCCTGTACCGTACCGCCTACAGTGTAAATGCTTGGATTAGCCACGCAGATGCTCCTGGAAATAGTCGGTGTAAAGTTGACAACGCGGAAACACTACACGCCCTTCCCGGCGCACTAAACCTGCACCCCGCAAGCGGAAAAAGATGCGCTCATCTACACAGGTGTTCTGGTGAATCACTTGGAACATACCCTGAACCAACTCCTGTTTGTTATGCAGTCGAAAGAGGTGGTTGCGTAAATGATTGCCAAAGGGGCCATTATCTGCGATCGCATTGGCAAATAGTTCGGTAGGATAGAGGCGATCGCTAGCAACTAAGTAAAGTGCAAGGCGTACTAAATAAGGATGTCCACCTAGCAACGCCATTAATTGTTTTTCTTCACTAGCGTTGAAGGGTGAACCATGACGGCGGTTTAAATCAGCAACCTGTGCTGCTGTAAAATCTTCTAAATCAATTACTAGCCCAACATTAAAGGGGGATTGGTTGAGATTATCAATTAGCTGGTAGGGTTCGGTGGAAGTAACCAGCGCTAAATCCAGTTGCTTCCAAATGGGAGTAGTGGCGCGGCTATTGTGCCAACTTCGCAGCATTCCAAAGAAATCAGAGCGAAAATCTGTATCAAAGACCCTTTCAACTTCATCCATCGCTAAGACAATGGGGTTGCCAAACTCCTTCAGCAAATAGCGGCCGACATAGCGAGTGCAACGCTGACTATTGCCCAAAGGCATATTCCAATACTCATCAACTTTGTCAGTCATTTCCAGTTCATCGGTTAACCAAGTACAGAACTGGCGAAAGAAAAGGTCAGCATTAGTTAAGGCGGCTTTATCAAACAATTGGAAATCCAGCAAAGCAACCCGCTTCCCTGCGTTCACAGCAGTATTAATTGTGCGGATTAACAGAGAACTTTTGCCCATTTGCCGGGGGCCTTTAATTGTAATTGTCACACCCTGCCGCTCAATAGTCTCTAAGGTAAGTGCATCAGATGAGCGTTCCACGTAAAAAGCAGATTGCGATTCCATTGTTCCTTCCGGCATTTCCAGCGAGACTGGTTGTGCTGAAGGAAAGGGATGGGGTAGGAGTGACGGCTGACTCATCTGGAGTAAATCTGCTTTCGATTTTTCTTCACTGATAGCCAATGCACCGCCAGAGACAGCCTGCAACAACTCTGCAATCAGGCGCGGCGTATCTTCTGCATCTTTCCAGAACGCCCAGTTAATCCCATTTAAGTAAGCACTCAAGGGATACAGGAACGGTTCTTGATAAGCCAGACGCACCGGGAGAATTATCGGGCGTCCTGATTGTGATTTTGCCAAGTGGTGTGCTGTCTCTATTTCTGCCACCACCATCTCGCTGCTGGTTGACAAGGCTGAAAGGAAAGTAATTAGAAAATCAGCTTGGCGGATTTCTGCTTCAATACATTCAGCCCAGCGTGTGCCAACGGACATGGTTTGGTCGATAAACACTTTGTGTTGCTGCGATAGCGCTTGGAAGACTTGCAGTGCTACTGGTTCATCGGGGCTAGCATTACGCTTGTAGCTGATGAAGATGCGTTTAGCCTGTGAGTTTAACATTACTATTAACCTTGTCTTCCTTCAGCTTTTTGAGTGGAAAAGCTTGTCTAGTTGCGAGTCAGTTTTGTACAAAAGTTGGGTAATTCTGTACTTCGTCATCCAAGGGCGGTTTTTCCCTATTTTGAGGATTACCTGAACAAATTAGGATTTTATTCACAGCGCTATCAATTAGTTACACTCTACTACAGCGCAGTTGCAGGCAATTACCGACAGCACAAAAAAATTGCTTACGGAGCTAAAAGACTCGTTAACGGAGTTCAAAGACTCATTAACGGAGCTAAAAGACTCGTTAACGAAGTTCAAAGACTCATTAGAGATATGAAAAATAATGTAGAGACGTAGCAGTGCTACGTCTCTACAAGGATTCTAGATAATGCATATTTAATTTCTAGAGATATCTATTAATAAAGTTTAAGGGAATTAAACCCCATCTCAAACCAAAACAAAGCCTGCATAGACAGGCTTTGTTTTGGTAGCACCAGACTATAAGTCTGTGGGCGCTTTCAAATTTTTACAAGAATTAACTGACTAATTTCAATCAACCGCTCTCTTGACTGCATTGCCTGCATCATCAGCTGTACGCCGAGCATTTCTACCAACATCCTCAGCCCCACGCTGAACATTTGTTGTCACATCTTCGGCAGCATTCTGGGTATTTCCCTTAAGATTTTCAATTCCTCGCTGAGTTCCCTTAACAACACCTTTGCGAACTTCTTCAGCTGAACTGCCGATATCTTCACCCAGGTTCTTCACTCTTTCACCAAAAGGTGTGCCTTGTTTGTAATTTTCGCCATATTGCTCAGGGCTGTCAACTGACTTCTGGTCAATATTTCTTTGAGCATTTTTCGCCAGCGCATCAGCTCTGTCAGTCGCTGCTTTCTCGTCTAATCTGCCTCTGGGTTCTACATCACTGAAGTTATTCATTCCACCCGCAGGAGAAGAGAGAGGATAATCTTTTGTGGGATCGTATCGTTTGGAATAAGGTGATTGAGCATCAGGCTGTGGTGGCTGTGTTGCTATTCCTGGGGCACCACAAGCTTGTGTCAAAAATAAGAATATCCCTGCCAAAAAGACTGTTAAAACTTTTAAGGGACGAATATTTTTCAGCCAAGTCATTGCTTTTTTCATACTTTTAAGTCCTTGCTTTTTTGTGACTAAGTTAAACTTCAACCAAGATGGCATTCGCAATCTATTTCAAATCTCAGACATTGAGACAAGATAAGAGTTCTATCTGCCTAATGCGGGATTTTTTTGTAATTCTGGTCTAGCACCTGCTTCATCTGCTTTATCTTTCAAAAAGCCGGAAGCTTCTTCAATAGCGCCTTTCACAGTATCAAGCCGATCCTTAACCCGATCTCCTACATTTGATTCATTCTGAATCAAACCACCGGGTTCAGGCTGGCGGAAGTCCTTATCTGTAATTAATGGCAGTTCTGCTTCTTTCTGGATTCGACCTGCTGGTGTCTCGCCACCAGGATAAAGTATCTCAGATTCTCTATTTGTAGCAATCAACAATTGCGAACTTGGTTGTAAGCTAGCTTGGTCGCGTCCCTGACTGGCTTTTGGGTTTGCTATTTTCGGATCGGTGGACATTCTGTAGTTGCCATACTTGTCTCCACCATTCTTATAAGGGTTGTTTGCTCCACCAGCTTGTACAGCAGGATTTTGCGGATTTGCACCTTGAGTATTTGCCCCACTACAAGCAGTGCTAACTATCAACAATAGTCCAGCTAAAAAGATAGTCAATATCTGGCGCAATCTTATTTTTTTCAAGAATACTCTCACAGCGTTCACGTAGTCCTCCTTACAAAATATTAATAAACTAAGAATTTGCTGAATCATTGGATTGGTCAGCAAGTTATTGTGCTTGTTTTGGTTTGCTCAGTTTCGATAACCTGTATTCAGGATATGAATAATAAAATGCTCTTTACCTCTAGCGCAGGCTACATTTTAATGAGTACAAAAATAATATTTTTATCTAACTCTAGAGAGATATAAAATAAAGTAATATACTTTTCGTAAAAAGAACGACATCAAGCTGTTTGATACTTCAAAATATTTGGATATATAGCTGATACACCATAAGATTTGAGGTATTCAGCCCTTGTTGCTTTCAACGTTAAATGACTAAACTCATGAAGCAATTTCTACGCTGGATAATTTTGGGGGGGACGCTGTTTTTTTTAGGAAAAGCTCTGAAGGATAATTGGATTGGAGTGATAGCTATCCGCATTGATGGGGTAGGATGGGCAATTATGGCGATCGCTACAGGGGTAACTTTACTGGCTCATACTTGGGCAGGCTGGATCTGGACTTGGATTCTCCAAGAGTTAAATCAACCTGTATCATCTCCTCAATTCATCCAAGTTTACTTAAAAACGAACATCGCTAAGTATTTACCAGGTAATATCTGGCATCATTACGGGCGAATTGTCGCCGCTAAAAATGCCAATATTCCTACAGGTGCAGCCACCTTAAGCGTTTTGCTAGAACCCCTACTCATGCTAGCGGCTGCTTTAATCATCATTGTCCTGTGCAGTAGCCAGTTTGCAGCAGCTAATACTACCCTTGTTATACAAGTACTACAATTTCTCAGTTTAGCTGTAGTCCTTAGTGCGATTCATCCCTGGTTTCTGAACCCGGTTATTCGCTTTTTGTACAAATTAAAAGCAAAAAAGTCTGCTGCTACGACTCAACCAACTGTTCCGTTCAGTGTTAAAAGCTACCCTTTACGCCCTTTGTTAGGAGAAGTGGGCTTTATGGGACTACGCGCCACTGGGTTTATACTAACTATGTTCGCCTTGGGTTCGTTGAATGCGAATCAAATTCCTTTGTTGTTAGGGGCTTTTAGTTGCGCTTGGTTGTTGGGGTTTGTGATACCGGGTGCGCCTGGTGGGTTAGGTGTGTTTGAAGCGACTGCATATGAACTTTTACGACACCACTTTCCATCTGCCCTAGTATTTAGTGCGATCGCTCTATATCGCCTCATTAGTATTCTAGCTGAAACTGCTGGTGCTGCCCTCGCTTGGTTAGATGAACGCCTTGCAAAATCATGAATCAGGTAAAACTCATTTTTGTCTATCTACCTTCATCTGTGAAAACACACGATAACCATCCAGATTTAACTGCTGATTACTGCTTTGTTCTTCTTCTTCCATCTTAATCAAGTTATATTCTACATTTTCTGCATAAATGGCGAACGTAATATTAAAAATCTCGATAAAATGTATTACCCCTTTGCATTCCTCTTCGGAATAGTTTTCGTAAAAACGAATCAAATGAGCAATCCGAGTTTCTAAATGTCTCCGGGAATTTTTACAAATCAAAATAATCTTTAATAATATAATTACCAAGGTTAGAGCATTACCTTGGTTAATTAGTAATATAAATAATTGCGAAGGCTCTTTAGAATTTTCTGTTGTAAAGTAATCAATCACGCGATTACAGGTTCTCAAGAAAAATTCTTTAGTGATAATTTCTTGATTATAATCCGTTTTCCATAACGATAAACTATGTGCAAACTGCTGCCGCCAAATTTCGACTGATTCTTGATTTTCTACAGAAAAAAACAGATATTTTTCTAGATTAATTTTAAATTCTTTCAGAGTTTGATTTTCAGTTTGCTTGATAAATATATGGGCAATATTATCATGACTAAATACGCCTCTTTTTAAGACAATTGCTTTGATTAAGCGCAGAGCTTGGTCTCCCAAAATACTGGGATTTTTATAGCGTGTTGTGCTTGAGACAGCAGATTGCGAGCGAGCAATATACATTGCTAGTTCAAACTTAAATTTATCTTTTATCTGTTTAGAAAGTCTTCTAGCAGCCTCTTGTTGCTCTTTAGGGTTCTTATTATTAACAGATTGATCGATCAATAAATAGGAAGTGTAGCGATTAGCCCAATGACCTTTAGATGATTCTTCATATTTAGTAGCAAATAATTTTAGATCCTTGTAATCTTTGCTGTTGGCAAAATTCTCTAACCAGATTTTACAAGTTTTTACTACTGGAGGATTATTATCCTTAATTTTTAGATTTTTATTAACAAATAAAGTAACTAATTCTTGGATATATTTGTCTTTTCGGTTAGTTTTCCAATTATTAACTATAATATAACAACACCGCTTAAGTGTATTATAAAATTCCTGTTCATGCTCATCTAAAAAAACACTATATATTCCAGGTATATAATCAGAATATTCGCAATCAAGACCGTCTATAAATAAACCTTTAAATTCTCGCAAAACATCTTCTGGTGGCAATTTATTGACAATTTCCACAAAGAAGCTATAAACCTCCTCTTGGGCAGATTGCACATCTAGTTGGCTAGAGTTAGACGTAACACAATAGGGATTTTCCTGACTAATTGATAAACGATTAGCGGTCATTTCAGTTATCAGGACAAAAAGGCTTCCTGTTCATATTATTACCAGCTTAACCTTGGCGAACAGGAGCATCAATCTATTCTTCAGAAATTCAGTCATCTTTTTACATAAATTTGATTAACT
>JADEXV010000514.1 GCA_015206945.1 Nostocales cyanobacterium LEGE 12452
ATTTAAGACTTGATTAGAAAGTACAAACTTTGTACGCGGTTGTGGAGGCGCTGCGTTGGCGATCAGAACCTTGACATATTGTTTGCCTTTTTGCTCAACAACTTTTAGATGACACACCACTAACTCGGCCCCAGTTGTTTCATCCTTTAGAAGTGTGAACTTTGGTGAAACTGACTTTAGGTCGATCTGTTTTGTTATGGTCAACGGAACACGTTTATAGATCTTTGACGAAAGTAATAGTTCAAACCGCCTGAGGGCAATTGGTAATTTATCCTCTGCGTATCGGCGAAATGTTTTCAGTTGATTTCGAGCTTCCGCTGGGGTGAACTTAGACGAAAGTTTCGACAACGAAAGAATACCCTCGGTTTCAGAAACCGGTTCATATAGCATCGCTTCTTTTAAATCAGCAGGAAACTGAGGATGATATAAAATAGATTCGTACAAATGCTTATCAATTCGAATACGTTTGTCGTACCAATTGCCCGACAACTCATGATATCTGGCCAAGTCAACTTGAAGAGTAATAAACCTAGTAGCAGCGTTGACACAGCAAGTGAGACCGAGATTAGATGGAAAAAAATGGTTGCTTTCGTCCAATACTTTGGCAGGGTTTTCGCGACTATCACCCTTGGCAGCACCTGGTACTTCTTTATTGCCAATCTCTTCTACGCCGTCCATATCATCTAGTGCTTCGAATTCTTTATAATCCTCGTCAGGAGCGATCGTATCTGAAGATTGCGATGGTAAGACTTCATCTTCGGCATCCTCTTCTATGCTCTTGGGTTGACTTCTAATGGGAAACAGTATACCTGAATAATAAAGCTGAAGAGGAGGTACGCTGACTAGTTCAGTCTGATCATCTATCCCGTATACGTCGGCCCCGGGCCCAATTAAAGCAGTTTGTAATCGATCAATGAATGCTTCTCGGTAATTGTTTATCATAACGCTTGAATATTCTGTATGTAACGGTCAGTGCGAGTTTTGAGCAAATCAGCAATATGGTGCTCGTGCATATGTGAAAGTAGCTTTCCTTTTTCACCAGTGATCAGGTAGTGCGTCAACTCCGTGTTCAGCTTTGTTACCACCTCGCGAAAACTAGCCGATTGATCGCGTGCAGCCATTATGCGTTTCATCTCCTGAATTTTGGCAGACTTTTCTGCCGGAACTACTTGATTCAAATGTGTTGTCAGAATTATCTCTAAATGATTAATAGTGCGTGGAAAAATGTAGTCTTCGGACGTGTCTAGCCATTGCTGAAAACGCTGAAATTGCACAAATTCACTTGTTGAATCATTTGCTTGAATAATTCGCACTATCTTTTCATATCGCATTATACGGGCCTCGAGCGTGGTACAACTTTTAGAGAACGCTACATACTCGATAGATTTTTTCAACCAGTTTCGCCATTGCTGACTAGCCCATTTAACTTCTTTCAAAGCTTCGCGAGCTTCAGGAATCGTTTGCAATGCTTTTAGACAGGTATCGAG
>JADEXV010000515.1 GCA_015206945.1 Nostocales cyanobacterium LEGE 12452
CTACGGTGTACACACAAGTCGAAGTAAACTACTAGGGTCAGGGATTTGAGGGTGCAAGAGAGAGTGGAAAATCCAATAAGAATTCATGCTCAACGCTGGGATAGAATTGCTTTTGGCGACCCAAGGTTGATAAAAAGGGGGCAGCATTGTACGAAGCAATGGGAAAACATCAATCAGTGAGCATTCGTCAAATCAGTAGAAATAGAGCAGAACAAGTAGGGTACTACCGCTTTTTGGAGAATGAGAATGTGACAGTAGGGGAATTAGTCCAAAGCCTGTCAGACCACTGCGTGTTACAGATAGAAGGAAAGCATATATTAGCCATCAGTGATAGTAGCGAAATTAACTTGCAGTCTCATGTAGGCAGGTTGAAAGCAGAGAATCTAGGTGTAGTCGGAAACAACACAGATGTGGGATTTTATATTCATCCCACTCTCATATTGGATGCAGAAAATGGATTCCCTTTGGGGATAAGCACAGTACAACTGTGGACTAGAAATATCAACCATGCCGATAAACATGAGCGAAAGTACTACAAATTGCCGATAGAACAGAAGGAGTCATATAAATGGCTGCGTTCGGCAACTAACACTCAGCGATGTTTAAGTGCTGGTGGTGCCAAAGTGGTGACTCATATCGCCGACCGAGAAAGCGATTTATATGAGGAATTTGCTACTGTCCCAAATCGAGACAATCATGTATTAGTAAGGGCGCGTCAAGACCGTCGCCTTGCAGGACAGACTCAATCGCTTTATACGTATTTAAACCAACAGCCCAGCGAGGGAACTTATGCCGTGGATGTCCCCGCAGATTCCCGTATCGGTAGAAGCGCAAGAGAGGCATTATTAATCGTTCGCCGTGCGATGGTGAAAATTCAACGTCCAGATAAATTGAGTACCTTAGATTATTCCGCCAGTGTGACGCTTTACGCAGTCGAAGCTGTTGAAGTCAACCCACCTTTGGGTCAAGAACCAATTCATTGGCGATTGCTAACCACTCACCAAGTTGTTTGTTTAGAACAAGCACTCTGTGTAATTAAATGGTACACATGGCGATGGCGAATTGAACAACTGTTTGCCACCCTCAAAACTGCCGGCTTAAATCTTGAAGCGACCCAATTAGAGTCCATTGCTGCCATCCAGCGACTAACAGTGTTAGCTTTGTCGGTTGCTGTACGAATTTTACAACTGATTCAGGGACGGGATAATCCTAATTTGCCTGCAACTATTGCCTTTACCGATGAGCAACAGCAATGCTTGTCTACTCTTGCACCTACGTTAGAGGGAAAAACTCAACTTCAACAAAATCCTTATCCTCCTTTCTCTCTTGCTTGGGCTACTTGGATGATTGCTCGACTTGGTGGTTGGTCTGGTTATAGGTCTCAAAAACCTCCGGGAATTACTACTTTGAGTCGCGGGCTTGAGCAGTTTGAATCCACATTTTTTGGCTGGAAACTCGCTCTGGGTCAACTTGTGTGTACACCGTAG
>JADEXV010000322.1 GCA_015206945.1 Nostocales cyanobacterium LEGE 12452
GGGCAGGGGGAGGATAATAATGCCCCATCCCCAATGCCTAAAACACAGTTGCTTTTACATTTAGTTCCGATCGTCGGCTTTTTTCCATCGTTGTGGACGCTCTATCGGGGCCAGGGTAATCGGGAACAACTTGCTATTAGTCGTCTGTCTATTACTTTGGCCCTTACTTGGTTGTTGAGTTATCTATTATTAGCTACCGGAGCAGCAACTTCAGATTTTTTTCCGCTACGTCTATTTATCCTCAATAGCTTTCTCACGTCAGGTTACTTTTTAGTAAGTATTTGGTTGATTTTACGCCTAATGCAGGGCAAATCTAGTCGTTTACCAGGGTTTAGTAATTTAGCTGAACGAGTGCTTGGCAAGTATTTATCTTAATTTTTTAAGGTGATAAATTGTCGGTGTTTTTACTGAATTTTGGAAAATTTCTGGCTGATTTCTTTATATATCTAGTCAAATCCAGTTTATTATTGCCATACTTCAGTAAAACATCTCCAAGTTGTCCCAAAAAAAGAATAAATGCTGCTATAAGTGTTGTGGTTGACACTACATTAAAAAAGTTAACACCGATAATTAAGAGTTAGCTATTATGGGTTGATTTGTTTGGGTGTTTTTAGTCTGCAAAATTACTGAATTTGATTAGTGAGTAAGTGTGAGGAAGTCTGTGACCATTCAAAGAAGTTCGGCGGAAGAAAACCAGTCGGGAAAAGCCTCAAAGTCTAATAAAAAAATTTCCCAAAACTCGACATCAGGACGGTGGCTGTGGTTTTGGGTAGGTATGGGTGGTATTGCGATGGTATCTGCAACAGCGGGGGCGCTTTTAGCAGTGTCTTTGACGAGTACACCTTTGCAACAAGCCCAGCTAACTCCAAAGGATGAGGCGGCCTTTGATAGCGATCGCATTTCTGGAGGTGTGCTGCGATTTTCAGAATTAACTCGTCCAGTGAATCTTTTGGTGATGGGAATGAGTGTACTTCCCCCAGATGTCCAAAACCCTCCTGAAGAAACCAAAAACCTCAAATACCTACCCCAAGTCAACTCTTTTGATGGTCTTTCTGATGTGATGCTCTTGGTCAAATTTGATCCAGAGACGAAAAAAATAAATATGCTCTCCATCCCCAGAGATACCCGCACGGAAATAGAGGGGTATGGAGTGAAAAAAATTAACTCCGCCAACCTTGAAGGTGGCCCAGCTTTGACTGCCAGAACTGTTAGTAATCTCTTAGGAGGAGCGGGAATCGATCGTTATGTCCGAATTAACGTTTTGGGAGTTGGCAAGCTGATTGATGCTTTGGGTGGCGTAACTGTTTACGTTCCTAAAGATATGAAATATCAAGATGATTCTCAGCATTTGTACATCAATTTGAAGGCTGGTAAGCAGCATCTTAATGGCGACCAAACATTGCAATTGCTGCGTTTTCGCCATGACGAACTCGGTGATATTGGTCGAATTCAGCGCCAGCAAATGGTCATGCGTGCTTTGATGGAGCAAACACTCAACCCAGCAACTGTTGCTCAATTACCTAAAGTTCTTGATGTCGTGAAAGACCACATTGATACTAACTTGACTGTTGAAGAGTTAGTGGCGCTAATGGGTTTTGGGGTGCGGACAAATCGCTCTAATATGCAAATGTTAATGCTGCCAGGTCGCTTTAGCGAGAAGAATGAGTATGACGCTAGCTATTGGTTGCCCAACAAAAATGGGATTGCGAAACTGATGTCTCAACACTTTGGTTTGGAGTCAGAACAGGAACAGCTGGCAACTACAACTAACCCCCGCTCTTTACGTGTAGCAATTCAAGATAGTACAGGTGGCGATCGCTCTAACCTCCAACCGTTAATTAGAGCCTTGGAAAAATCTGGATATCGCAATATCTATGTGGCCAAGGCATGGGGTGAACCTCTAGATGTAACTCACATTGTCGCCCAACAAGGAGATGGTGACAGTGCCGAGTCAATTCGCGGCACTTTGGGATTTGGAGAAGTGCGCGTGGAAAGCACTGGCAACCTCGGCTCAGATATCAGTATCCAAGTAGGTAAAGATTGGTTGGAACAAAAATCTATTTTGGAGAAGTCGTTGACACCCTAACAGGTATATTTGCTGATACTGAATTTACTACCTGGCTCAGTTCTTGGAGTTTAGCTGCTACTAAACCATTGGTTAATAATTCTTCTGCTTTAGCTAAACCCTGTGCCATATCTGAACAAATACCACTCCGCCATAGATAAAATCCGCCATTCCACAAGGCTGTTTGGATCAATTCACCTGGTTTCCCTGCCAAAACCTCTTGAATATCCGCCACCAGTTCTTCAGTAGTTCCAAGGGGTACGTTCTTGGTAGTAAAACCGTAATCGCGCGGTACGAGGTGCAATCGTTCTACCTCTTGGGGTGCTACGGATGAAGATAAGCTGATGATTGCAGTGCGATCGCGCGGTAAGTCGCAACTACCTTCCAATCCTTTGACTAATGTAAATTTTGTCACTCCTCGCAGCCCTAGAGCGATCTGAAACATCCCTTCTGTCGGCGGATGGACAAACCCAGCAATTACGTGAGCATCCCCAGCATAAGGACACCAAATTAGCTCCATTGTCGCCAACGGTGGACGTTTGCCAAGTTGGTTGCGGTACTCCCAAATACTTGTAGTTAAGGGAAAATGCTGAGGTAGATAAATAAAGCCGATTCCCGTTTGCTCAAACACTTGTTGAGTTTGTGCTAGGGGTAAAGTAGTCCAATCGACTCCTAAACCCTGCCAAATATCTATCAGGGGTAAGCCATACTTTGTTGGTAGGCGATCGCCACCATGCATTACCACTGGTTGTCCCACTGCGGCGAGTAATAAAGCTGTGACGGGACTAATTGGGGCTGTGCGTGTTCTACCATCATAAGGAATGCCAAGAGTGATCGCTGGTCGCCCAGAGGCTATGGGTTGCAGTTTTGGTCCCAGTTCCTCATAAGCATCCAACATTCCGGCTAACTCTTCTCCCGTTGGACGCTTAATTCGGTGAGCAATCAAAAAGGCTCCTATTTGGGCTGGTGTCGCTTCACCCAGCAGCATCATTTTAGTAGCGGTGGCTGCTTGGGCGCGAGTTAAATTCTCGGCTGTGTGGTTTCCGCTGCCTACTTTTTGCAGAAATTCCCGAAATACATTACTCATTTTTCCTTTGTCCTCTGTCCACCGTCATGTGTCCATTGTCCTTTGTCTTTCGTGATCAGCGAAAATGGCTCATGACCAAATATTGGATTTTGGATTGAATGAAGAAATGCGAGTTCGACTAACTAAGAATAGCAGAATGTAGAGCAGGTAAGTCTTGGGGATAGATATCAAGAAATGGTTGTTAAGGCAAATAAGTATAAGCAGTCAAACCCGCAATTAAATTGAAAATTAAATTTAAAATATTACGATGTCTAAAGTCCGTAAAATACATTGATAATCAGGACTTACAGGCAGTTTTAGCATCAATTTCATTATTAAGCAAAGGTTTCAGGCTATTTGCAGATCTTTTGGCATACTATCTACTGAAGAACCAAAATTTTTCTACTTCTTTTGATAGATTGTATTACATGTCTCATTAATGTAGTAGTTAAAGAACAGGCGCCTGAGGGCAAGGAATTTTAGCACATCCTTTGTGTAAGCACGGTCGCCGCCGCAACAATCCAGGTTTTTTCTACACTTAAGAAATTTTTGTCCAAAGTCCAAGTATAGTTGACGCGTCAAGACTAAAACAGTTAACACAAATCACTTTTGATTCAGGAGAGAAATCTAAATGATTATTAACGACTTGACATACTTAGAGCAAGCTGAATCCGCAGATGCAGATACTGTACTAGGTGGTGGCGACTACGGCAAAGGCAAAGGCAAAGACTGGGGCAAAGGCAAAGGCAAAGACTGGGACAAGTGGGGTAAGTGGGGTAAGTGGAGCAAGTGGGTCAAGGTCTATGTCAAACACTAGAAATTGAGTGAGTGTTGCGTAACCAAAATGGTTGTGTAACCTTACCAGCGCGCCGGAGCTTACCTTTTCTACTATTTTAGAATCGCCCCAACCTTATACTTGCAAACCTGGGTTCTTCCACTTTAGCTTTTGATAGTTCACAAATCTCCTGGCTCTTGAAAGCGATACTTGGCTGCTTTCAGCCAGGAGATTTTTTGCAACTGCGTCACCCTCTATCTGCCAGAGAGTCAGTATGAAAGACATCGAAATTGAGATCATTGATAATTTTGAAACGTTTCAAACGATCAGAAACCATTGGGACTCCGTATACAAAAACGATCCTGAAGCTCAATTCTTCTTGTCTTGGACTTGGCTATCTGGTGTGGTGAAAATATTGTGCAGCCATTCCCGTGCCGCTTGGTTTATATTAGCGGCAAAATCAACTGCCCCGACTTCAGAGTATGTGGCATTTTTTCCGCTAGAAATTGGGATTGCAGAACATCCCGAAGGCTGGCTCCAGAGTCGTCTGTCGATGATGGGAGTTGCAGATTCAGAGCATCTTGGGTTTATTTGCTTGCCAGAGTACGAAGTAGCAGTCACTTCTGCCTTTGCCCAATTCCTTCAGCAACAGCAGGAAACTTGGTCTATTTTTGAAGTCGCAAATATTCAAACGAGCAAATGTCGAATGAGCCGATTTCTGGATCAGTTCTCCACAGAAGACTTTGAATTTGCAGAACAGGAACGGTTGAGCGATTTCGTAGATCAAATCGACAATAACATTGTTCCGTACATCGCTTTGCCAGATGACTGGGAAGAGTACCTGCAAACCGTCGTCAGCTCCAACACTCGACAGAAAATCAGACGCCTCTTGAGAAAAGTTGAAAGCTCCAACGAATTCCACCTGACTCAGGTCAACGCAGAGAATTTAGATATTCATCTAAAGATCCTCTTAGGATTTTGGCAAACCAATTGGGAAGGCAGAAAAGGCGCAGACTACTGTAAGAAAATCGTAGAGAATACCGGGTTGGTTTTGCGTCATAGCTTTGAACACCAAAGCTTATACTTACCAGTTCTCTGGCGAGGAAACCAACCGCTAGGCGCGATCGCCAACCTAATGGATTTTGATCGCAAAACGGCTCTCTTCTTTATGGCAGGTCGCGACGACACCGTGAAAGAGTTTTCTTCTGGTTTGGTTCTTCATGCCTATGGGATTAAATATGCGATTGATAATAAATTTAAAGTCTATGATTTCCTGATGGGCAACGAGGCATACAAGTTTTCGTTTGGCGCTAAAGCCCGTCAGATCAAAACTATGGCGATCCAGCCCAAGCGATCGCACCAAAATCAAGCGCTAAATTTAAGAACAATTCCGGAAGCGCTCCACCGTTTTACCCATTACCAACAAACCAACCGACTCGATCTAGCAGAGCAAGGCTATCGTCAAATTCTCAACGTGCAACCTCAACACCCAGACGCACTCTATCGGTTAGGAGTCTTGATGCACCAGAAAGGAAATTACTCAATCGCTGAAGAGTTGTTCAAAAATGTCCTTCAGGTACAACCTCAATATGTGAAAGCCTGGTTTAGTTTAGGCAACTTGCATCAAGCTCAAAATCAATTACCAGAAGCAGAAGCAGCCTATCAGCAAGCTTTAGCACTACCCTCCGAATCCTCAATGCTTTCATCAGCAATCCATCATAATCTTGGCTATACGTTGCAACAACAGAATCAATGGGAAGCTGCGATCGCACATTACCAAAAATGCCAAGAACTCCAGCCCAACTCCATCGAAGCAGAAGTAATTTTGGCAAATGCCCGCTACGCTCAAGGAACATTACCCCCAGAAAAGCAGCTGCATTACGCCACCCTCAACTATGAATTGGGTAGCAAACGAAAACAGGTAGGTGATTTCAAGGTTGCGATCGAATACTATCGCCAATCCATCACAATGCAGCCCACTCTAGCAGAAGCTCACTATCACCTCGGCATGACATTCCAAAAACTAGGAAACTTGGACGAGGCGATCGCACATTACCAAAACGCCCAAGACTTGAAACCAGACTATCTTGAAGCCGAAGTGAGTTTAGCGAATGCTCTTTATGCTCAGGGAAAGCTGCCCTTAGAAAAACAAGCACCTTCTGCTGCCCTCAATTATAAATTAGGCAACAACTGCAAACAGGCAGATGATTTAGAAACTGCAACGGAATACTATCGGCAATCTCTCGTCTTAAATCCAAACCAATCAGAAGTTCACTATCATCTAGGATTTGTCCTAGAAGAACAAGGAGACTTGGACGAGGCGATCGCACATTACCGAAGCGCCCAAGCCCTGCGACCCAACTACCTGGAAGCCGAGGTAGGAATTGCAACCGTCCTCTATGCACAAGACAAACTGTCCGCAGCGGATCGAGATCGCTATGCTGCACTCAATTACGATTTGGGCAAGGTTCACCACCAATCAGGAGATATCAAGGCTGCAATCAAATACTATCAGCGAGCGATCGGACTAAAGCCAGATTTGACAGAGGTTCGCGATCGTCTACACCAAGCACTGCAAGAAGAGGACGGTATTAAAATTAAGGTCAGTGTTGCGAAACAATAGAAGCCAAGTGCCCGATTGAAAATCGCTGTAAGATGTATAGCACTTTATTAACTTGATTCTTAATAAACTCAAGACTTTTTCAAGTTCGTTAATTCTTCAAACCTATACCTGTCAAATTTTCAGGCTTTATCAACAGCCGAACTCACATTAGCTTAATATTTTTCTCGCTCCCAGATAAATCATCACAAAGACGCTAGGACTTACGCATTGACAAAATAACAAAATAGTGAATTCATAAATAGGGGTCGTCTACTTTCTAGGTATCGGACAATTAGAGAAATTACTAAACCATCCACAGGACAATGCAATCTAGACCTCTAC
>JADEXV010000516.1 GCA_015206945.1 Nostocales cyanobacterium LEGE 12452
TCAATACGGTTCGGTTAAGCTTTAAGCCGTATTAAGTATAGAAAAAGTGAGTGTTTCTAATTTAGCTCCTTGCCTTCTATGTATTGGTTTTTTGGAGGGGAATTTTGCTCTTGTTTTTTTGACTACACGAGGATTGCTTCTACCTTCAGGTTCTGGAATCTGCTCATCCAAAATTTCTCTCATAAGCCAGGTGAAAAAAAAGGAAATTCTTCAGGTTGAAGTCGCTGAAATTTGGGAACAGACCGACGGATAACATTGAGTGTGCCAGTAAAGCTTAATCGTAAAGGGGAGATGTGAGCAGATTCTGCAACTTGGAACATGAGTGAACGCACAGCCCAATGTCCAAGCAGCCAGCCATAAATTTCCTGAACAACCTCACGGGGATTCAGAGAACGAATTAGAATTTTACGCCCCAAAAGATGAACTTTCAACTCATCAATGGTATTTTCAACTTCCCAGCGACGATGATATTCTGTTGCTAATAACAAAGCCGGAAATAAAGTGATATCTGTCAAACTGGTAATTAGACGGTAAATTTGTGCCTCTCCATCAGTATCAATAGTGTATTCAATCACTCGTACCATGATTTTTGTCGCGCCCTTTTTCTTTGATTTCCCATCAGGGGCAATGCACGACAAATAGGAGCCATCTTCAAAGACTTTTTCTACTTGGAATTTAACGTTCTTTGGTACTCGTCCCAAATAATCACATTTTTGTATAAGGGTCGCTTGTACCATTTTGTAAGAATGTAGCCCTCTATCCCACATCAGTAACATTCCCGATGTAACTGATCTTAATAACTTTTTCGCTCTGGCTCGCTCACCAATTCGGTACGGACAGATCAAGGCATCTACAATTAAATGTGTTCCAGCTTCAATCAGTAACACTAATCGTACTTTTGGAAAAGCTGCTCGTGTTCCTGGTCGTGTTCCTGGATATCCAAAAACTCTGGCATTTGCTTCTGTATCCGGGACATCGAATACTGTTCCATCCACTGCGATTACTCGCATCCCCCCTAAAAAAGCTCCTGGAGTTTGGGCTGTAGCAACAGGACGCACTACAAGATGAAATAGGCGGCTTATTACCCCACACCCTATACGCTGTCTGGCTTCAGTAATTGATGACTTACATGGTACTCGCCAGTACTGCCCGACTCTCACCCAAACTTCACTTAAGCCATCCACCAGATTTTTCAGGACTGTCCTCATTGATGCTTTTGACCACAAGCTCATCGCAATCACCAGACAGATCACCAGATGTGACGGTAAAGCTCGTTTCCGTTCTTCATTACTGTGTGTATCTGCGATCGCTTTTTCAATCGCCTCTGTTGGGATAGCTGTTTCTAACGCTTTGAGTACCGTACCTGGTTCAATCGCAGGTGAGATCAGTGAGAATTCTTTGAGTTGCATTCAATCTCAGTACACTTGGGTGATAACCCTCAGTTTATCTGGTTTTTGGCTTAACCGAACCGTATTG
>JADEXV010000323.1 GCA_015206945.1 Nostocales cyanobacterium LEGE 12452
CTATTAAGGTCTAAAACCAAAAATTAAACTCTAAGGTCTTAAGGGCAGACAAGGGATCTGCCTTTTTTGCGTTTTGGTTGACCTAACAAAGGCAGCCCCGATGAAACAAGTTTCAAAAGCCTTGGATGAAAGAATGACTGGGGACTGGTATTTTAACTCAGCACTCAGCACTCAGTACTCAGCACTCAGCACTTTCAAGCTAGAGGGCAGGATGTAGGAGGTTTTAGGAAATAATTTTTATGAAGCCATGCGTTAGGGTAGCTTACCGCAGGTATCGTTTTTGTAATAGGTGTAGCAACCATGAACCCAGAAGCTAAACATATTGTTAACGAACTAAGGCATAAGTTCTACACTAACTTTGCTGCTACGATGAATATGCCAGTACTTATAACTGGTACATCTTATAGTAGTAATTCACCGATTGCATCTTGGATGGATCGTAGGCAGAGACTCAACTATATAAATGTATATGCTTATACCGCACCTGATGAATTTGTTCCATTCCGCCCATTCATTCTGCGACTGGCTATTAACAAAAGTGCTGGTAGAGTCACAGTGACCAGAAAAGGACAAGTCTGCCGAGGTATGAATTTGATGTGGGATTTTGAGTTAACTGTACTACCAAAAGAAATCTTAGACTTTCTTCCCTGGATAGTTAACTTAGTTGAGTCCCAGGATAAAGGTTCGCCCTTGTTGCTAGAATCACCACCCCATTCATTTGAATTAAATGTGCCAGAGGTGGGGTTATTTAATAACGCCTGGACAGAAAAAGCTTGGCTCTTGGCAAATCCGACTATGTTCCCTAATAGTAGCCTTTCAAGTTGAAATTAATGAATCAAGACTACAGGGTGGTTATAACTATCTCAAATTTTCACGAATGATTTCGGACTGCTATATATCAATACGCTTGGGTTAGGCGTAGTTGGGTTGAACTTTAGTGTTACCCAACAAACCACTGAAAATGTTGGGTTACCCTGCGGGATCTTGCTATGTTCCTCAGCTCAATCTACAATTCTCCTTAACTGAACCGTATTGTGCTATATATGCCTGATAATTAATAAGGCAATCTACAAACAGCAAAGATGCAGACTCTCCAAAAACTCTCACTCCCAAGCATGGGCTGTGGCACTTGGGCCTGGGGCAACCAACTGCTTTGGGGATATGACGAAAGTATGGATGAGCAGTTGCAAGCCGTCTTTAACCTTTGTGTAAGCAACGGTGTAACTTTATTTGATACAGGCGATTCTTACGGAACTGGGAGATTGAATGGTCGGAGTGAGTTGCTTCTGGGACGATTCAACCGAGAATATATAGGTTTAGGCAAAGAAAATATTTGTATTGCCACTAAGCTGGCTGCTTACCCGTGGAGATGGACACGTCAATCAATGGTAAAGGCTTGCCAGTCATCTGCCCAACGCCTGGAAAAAAACGTCGATTTGGTACAGATGCACTGGTCAACAGCAAACTATGCGCCTTGGCAAGAAGAAGGACTTTTAGATGGTCTTGCCGATTTGTATGAGCAAGGACTGGTTAAGGGAGTGGGATTATCCAATTATGGGCCGAAACGGCTTCAGCGAGTGCATAAAAAATTCGCGGAACGAGGCGTTCCGATTACAACTTTGCAAGTTCAATATTCTCTGTTGTCTACATATCCTGTCACTCAACTCAACCTCAAAGACCTTTGTGATGAGTTGGACATTAAATTGATTGCCTACAGCCCTTTAGCTTTGGGACTATTGACAGGAAAATACTCTGAGCAAGGCCCTTTGCCTAAAGGCATTCGAGGCCTGTTATTTAAGCAAATATTATCAGGAATGCGTAGGGGTGTTCGCGCAACGTCTCGTAGAGAAGCGGCTTCTGCTGGCAAATCGCTTTTGGAATGTTTGCGAGAGGTGGCACGGTTCAGAAACAAAACTATGTCACAGGTAGCAATTAATTGGTGCATCTGTAAAGGAACTATTCCCATCCCTGGAGCAAAGAGCGTCGAACAAGCGAGGGAGAATCTTGGTGCGTTGGGTTGGCAATTAGACGCTGGTGAGATTGCAGAGTTGGATAAAGCGGCAGCGAATGCAGACAAAAAAATGGTACAAAATATCTTTCAAACTAAGTGAATTGTTTGCACAAATTTTCCTGCAAGTAATAGAAAGAATCAATGTGCAGCCAGAAAATCAGGCAGTCCCAGTGAATTGGCAGACAGTGTATCAAAGTTTTACAGCAATCTGGATTGCTGACGCGTCAACCTGCAAACGAAGCTAAAAGCACTTAAATAACACGAAAAAACACGCTTCGGGTAAAATAAAATTCTGATGGTGGTCGAAGCATTTACTCATCAACCCATCACAACTTGGTATACAGAAAATAGCAAAGTCAAGCGCAATACAGTCCAGATAAGTCTAAAACCCAGATGTAAAGAAGCGATTTATCGCGATAGACTTGTGCATTGTTTCCTGATAACATCTTGGATGATAAAAACCAAAGTTCAAACCTTACAAAAATATGGCAGTGTTTTAACTCAAACAAAGACTTTTGACTAATTAAAAACACTGCCAAAATTCTATTAAGGCTGATGCTATATTTGAAATTATACAAGTACTATTCAATGCGATCAAAAAACACAAATCTTCTGGCTAAACAAGTAGCATTAGTGAATAAGTCCGTAATAAGCAGTTGCACTAACTAGGATAATTGTTATAACTACTAGTGCTGTGCTAAGTAAAAATTGCACAGATGTTTTTTGATTGAGAGCTTCTTTACTTCCACCTTCGATTGTCGTCCGCTCAGTCTTGTTAGAATTGGTTACGTTGTCAGTTTTCATGGCTCTTATTTTGTTTGATTATTTATTACAATTTCGCTTTTAATTCCAGAAACTACATCTAGCTTTAGGATTAATAAAAAAGGTAGAAGTAAATAGGTGAAGTTAAATGTTATTTTTATCTACCTGATTAAAAATCGGCAGTTCAATCATCTTGGTAACTGCTTCTGGAAACTGTTTCTGGTCGAGCCAAAAACTCATGGCTAATTTTTCCTATGAGGATGTTTGATAATTACTAATCTTAAAAGTCCTTATCTGTTTATCCCCATAGCTAAAGCCATTTCATCTGCGGCTTGATACCTGTGAAAAACGTTTTTGTTTTAACAAAATGCCAATGCACACACCATTTTAACTATGTGGGGAATCATACACGCCCCAATATTCAATACCGCGATCGCGTAATATTGGTTCAACGCGGTGAATTTCTTCTTCTGAGCCTTCTAGGATGAGCAAATAATAACTCTGCTGGAGGCGATCGCTATAAACTCTGGCTCTGTCTTCGGGTATGCCTAAATCACCTAGTGCCTTCAGTAAATTCTGATTTGCTGCGGCTCCCACAGCGACACCTGCAACGCTGCTGACTAATGCTACACCTACAGAACCTGCTGCGAGTACGGCTCCTAAACCGGGAAGTGCCAAACTACTCAAACCAAGTAACGCGCTACCCCAAGTAGTTGCTGTCAGCGTGTCTCCTACTGCTCCAATTGTATTGACATCTTGATTACCAATGCGATCGCTGATCTGCGCCTCACCTAAGTTTTCACCTTGCTCTACATCTTTAGCAATAACAGAAACTTTTTCCATAGGAAAGTTTGCAGTTTTCAATTCATTAATTGCCTGCTCTATCTGTTGAGAATTAGCAAATACTCCTAATGCATGTATTGTGTTTTTAGTTATCATATTTTCTCCTTCGTAATTATTGTATTAGTGCGTGCATCTATAACCTCAGCGTTAGACTCTAATTCACGAGTAGGTTTATTACAACGCTCCTAAATTGTTATTTATTGAATTATGTCCCCAAGGGGGGATAAATCATCAGTAAAGAATTAGCGAACCAAGTGGAGTACGTCACGTACTAAGCTATAGCCAGCCAAATCCCAAAGTAGGTAAGAAACAAAGCCAATCATCGCTAAACGGCCATTCCACAGTTCTTGTTGGGGATTCCACCCAAAAATCCAAGCATTGCGATCAATACCGTTATAGGCTTTAGCTTCAGTAGATAATTCAACCGCTTTGTTAGTTTCAGTTGCCATTGCAAATATTCCTTAATAACTCTTACTACACCCACATCTTAGTTACTATTACGGTTGTAGTTCTCTGTCTATTGGGGAATCTAAAAGTGTCACAGGAAGTATCTCAGGGAATTGTTTAGACTTTTGATAGTTTCAACTCAAAAGCATCAGGAACTTGCCCTAAAAAGCTCACAAAATCTCATCTGTAGCCGTTTCCCTACTTCAGACTCAACTTTTAAATTCTCCTGATGCTATTTACTTTTTTTACAAACAGCCTCTTAGTCTGATTCACTCCTTAAGACAGATGCAAAAGCAGATTTAATTGAACCTCCCGCTTCCTTGATTTTTTGGGCGATGGGTTGCTCATTATGTAAAAACACACGCGCACAGTTGCGTCCCGGCAAACCAGAAATTGAACCACCCGGATGAGTTCCAGCGCCAGTAAGATACAAGTTATCAATTGGTGTTTTGTAGTTAGCTAATTCCGGCAACGGACGGAAGCAAAGCATCTGTTCTAAAGTCATGTCGATATGGTAATAATTACCTTTGTAAGTCCCTAACCGTTCTCCCAACTCAGCCGGACTTTCTACATGACGGGCGATGATTGAATGTTGCAGATTGGGGGAATATTGCGCGAGTTTATTAATCACCTTGTCTGCAACTTTGTTTTTCAGTTCATCTGTCCAACCCGTACCTTTTAAACCTGTACCATCTGCACCAGCAATTTGATAAGGGGCAAAAAACTCTATCCATAATGTGTGTTTGCCTTCTGGTGCCATTGATGGGTCGAGTCCGGTAGGCATCACCACATACATTGATGGATCTTCATCAGGAATTTTGCCCAGAGTAATCAGACTATGAGCTTGTTCCACATGATTGACGGAATCAGCAATCAGAATAGAACCCATCAGATAGTTATCTTGGTGATTGTGGTGAACAAAGCGCAATGGTTCAGATAAAGCACAATCGATTTTGAGGATGGTTTCATTGTTGTTGACGATGCGGCGGTCTAACCTTTCGCGCAAGTTGCGATCGCTATTATCGACATCGCTACTATCCATTAATTGCAGGAATAAGCGCTTGGCATCAATACTTGAAATTACACCTTTGTTAGCACGATATTCTTTACCACCAGCAACTCGTACACCGACAGCTTTACCATTATCTACCAAGACTTTTTCTACCTTTTGGTCGGTGAGGATCGTACCACCTTCAGCTTTTACCATCTTCCCTAAAGCTTCCACAAGCCCACCACTACCACCACGCGGTCGCGCCATACCGGGATTATGACGCAACATCATCATCATCGCCCCAAAGGACATAGCTTTTTGTGAGGGAGGGGAACTCAGTTCGGCTGAAAGTCTAGCCAGAGGTGCTTTGAGAAACTCAGAATCGAAATACTCGTTAATATTATCTGTGGCACTGCTGAGTAGAGTACGCAGTAAATCAAGGGTTGTGTTAGAGCCACCTAGAAGGGAAAATAAGTCTTGCAGACTATTGAGATTGTAATTACCTGCAATATCAACAATTGATTTGGGTGGTGCATTGAAGAAAGGAGCAATCCCTTTGATAAAGCGCTGCCAAAAATCGGCATATTCAGCGTATTTTTCAGCATCACGCTGACTGTAACGGGCAATTTCCGCACAAGTCTTTTCTATAGATTGATGAGCTAAGAAATACTTACCATCTGGATGGGGACAAAAGGCAACTGGATCGCAGGTAAGATATTCCAAGCCGTACTTATGCAGTTCTAACTCTTGGATGACTGGCCCTAAGAAAATGAAGAGATGATTAATCGCGCAAGGACTAAACTTAAAACCAGGCGCTTCGTTAGGCATAAGTTCTTCTGTTGTGCAACCACCACCAGGAAGCGATCGCCCTTCTAATAACAGGACGCTGTAACCAGCTTTTAGTAGATAGCCTGCACAAACTAAACCATTATGACCAGCGCCAATAATTACAACGTCATACGATTCCATGACTACAAGGTGGGGAGTAAAGTATATTCCCTGATATTAGGAAGTGCTGAAGATATCTAAATCTTTCGTGGGTTATAGAATATTAATATATCTAGTAGTAGTATTTTTATTGCAAAGAAGTAAATTTCTTTTTAACCCACTTTTGTTACCATATTGTACGCAACCAAGAAACACTATAAATAAATCCAGATTTTAGATTATTTATAGCTAGTATCACTTTTTACCAAAATTCTGGTAGTCAATTCTTCCAATTCTTTGAGGTGTTGCGCGTTCACAAGCCATTCTTCTTCATAATTAGATTTATCTGTACCATATTGGCTTTGTTGCTCTTTTAATGTCGCAATCTCATGATTAATTATTGGTAATGCTTTCCCTTGGATAATTACTTTTTTTAGCAACTCAAAGCGTGATGCTTCATCAATTTGACGCAAGATTTGTGAGATACAACGACTGATGAGAATTTCATTGCCAAAATCAAGAATGCTATTAGATTCATCATCTTGAGATAATAATTCTTCGCTTACATCAAACAAAGTTTCTACAATTGGAGGGATGTAATTTACAGGGATTTTTTCTTCCGTATAATTTTCTAGCTGTTCTAGAAAAACTCTCGCTTGCGTTGTGCCGTTTGGAAGTTTTTGTTTAGCAAGTTCTATCAAATTGTTTCTAAATTTATGGCTCTTCAGTACTTGTTATGCTAAACTAATAATTAAAATGCCAATTCAATAAGCATCTTACTCTAAAATTATTAAAGTTTCTGAACCCATAAGCTGAACGCTTAATTAGCTTGAGTTTGTTATTG
>JADEXV010000324.1 GCA_015206945.1 Nostocales cyanobacterium LEGE 12452
GGAGATAGTTACTACTATCAGTGAGCAGGGCAATTTTATGATGTGCTAAAAATTAAGTGTTAATCACCAATTTATAGCAGATTTTAGGTATAGCAGATATTGATTTTGCTGTATGTAAAGCTAGAGAATATACTTACAATTCTTCATGCTCTTAGCAAAATACATTTTACAAACTATACTGCGTATAACAAGGCAAGAATTTACGTAAGTTATAACAAAATTACCAAAGCGATGTCTGCGATAAGACATTCGCGTAGCGTCTCCGACAGGAGAAGCGTCTACGCACTTATCACTTTAACTATGCAATTTTTAAGACTTTACTACTACCCATTGCGTCACAGCCGCCATTGCTCGCCAACCTAAAAATTTACCAATAGGTTCCGCCCGCTGAATGGCAATACGAGTTAAATTGCCACCGACTCGTTCATGCCATTGAAATAAAGTTTGCTCACCCTCTACCGTGACAACATTTGCTACTAAACGTCCACCCGATCGCAGTGCTTCCCAGCAAACATCAAAAAGTCCCGTTGCTGTCACCCCACCACCAATAAAAATAGCATCTGGTGCTGGCAAATCTTTCAGGGTATGGGGCGCTTTACCTTCAATGATTTGCAGATTTGGAGTACCAAGAGTCGCGGCATTATCGGCAATATACAGTAGTCTAGACGAGTTTTGTTCAATCGCGATCGCTCGACATCGCGCATTACTCCGCATCCATTCAATTGAAATTGAGCCGCAACCCGCGCCTACATCCCACAATAATTCTCCTGGTGTCGGTGCTAAAGCTGCAAGGGTGATTGCCCTAACTTCACGCTTCGTTAACTGTCCATCGTGGTGGTAGGCGTTATCTGGTAATCCTGGTAATCTTGGTAATGGGATAACCCCAGCATCAGCAATACAATTAACTGCGATCGCATTCAACACTGCAACTTCAGTTTCACTCCAGGATGCAGCTGTACCTTCCACAATTCTTTCATGAGCGCCGCCCATACGCTCCAATACGGTGATTTTGCTGCCACTATAGCCGCGATTTGTCAAAATTTGAGCAACGATCGCTGGTGTGTCTTTGCCCTCACTCAAAATCAACAGCCGCGCTCCCGGATAAATGTAGGACTGAAGTAAAGAGGATGGACGACCATTCAAACTCAAGGTTTCTACCTCAGTAAAAGACCATCCCACCCTGGCACAGGCGAGGCTGAAGGCTGAAGGAGCGGGGATAATCGTCATTTCAGAGACGGGAATTCGCCGCATCAAGGTGACACCAATGCCATAACACATCGGATCGCCGCTTGCGAGTACGCAGATTGACTGCCCCCGACGCTGGATGATTTCGTCTACAGAAGTGCTAATGGGAGATGACCATACTAGTTTCTCACGTCGATCATCTGTAGGGAGCATTGCTAAATGGCGATCGCCTCCCACAATTACTTTCGCTCGATCGAGTAAAGAAAGAGCGATCGCGCTTAACCCCTGTAATCCATCTTCCCCAATACCAACAATAGAAAGCCATTTCTGTATCATGCTAATTCATGATTAATTACTTTGTTGGCAGCGAACTTTTAACTGATAATTCCTAGATTGTTGTAGATTTCGATCAGATTGCCATCAGGATCGCGCAAATGAGCTGTGCGGATTCCCCAGCTTGGGCGATCTTGTGGTTGAGTCACAACGAGCGCATTTTGATCCTTTACTTGCTCATAGACCTCATCCACGTTATCGACTGCCAAAATCAAGACAACTTTATCTCGATTGACAATGTATGAAGGCTGTTCAATTCTTGGGACTACCTCAGCCATTAATTCTTGTTTGAGTAAACCCAGCTTAAGATATCCGGTATTAAACTCAGCATATCCGCTATCTTCATCGCCCCAATCGACATCAAATTTCAGCAGATCCCGGTAGAACAGAAAAGAATCTTTATAATTGGAGACAAGCAGTCTCAGGTGTGTTAGCTGAAGCTTCATATCTGTTGGGTTAGTCTACTAACTGTGAATTCTAGGTTCTGGGTGCAAAGTCGCCAGCAACTCGCTTTCGACAATTGCTAATTCATCAAGCCGTTGCATGACAATTTCTTTGTCGAAATAAGTAGCAGCTAAAACCCAATATATACCGTAGTGACGCGCTTCGGATGCCATTAGCCCACGATAAAATTTTGCTAACTCTGGTTCTGGACAGTGAGCAGCTAATAGTCCCAGGCGTTCGTGAGAGCGAGCTTCAATTAAACCAGTGACTAGTAAGGAATCTAGAAATCGCTCAGGTTCTTTGGGGCGTACTTGAGCTTTTAAACCCGCGCCGTATGGAGGCGGTGGTAGGGGAGCTAGGGGAATATTCCGGCGTTCTAACCATTGGTTAACTAGCTCAAAATGTTCTAGTTCTTCGCGGGCGATCGCAGTTAGCTCGCGTACCATTTTAGTGTTGGAAGGATAGCGAAACATCATGTTCAAAGCCACACCTGCTGCTTTGCGTTCGCAGTGGGAGTGGTCGAGTAAGATGATATCTAAATTAGCGATCGCTTGTTCAACCCAAGCAGAACTAGTGGGCTGTTTTAGGACGTTGATAGTCGGTAACTGAGTAAGCACAGAGTCAAAAAACTCCAGAATTTAAATTTGGCTGAGTATCGTAGCAAATTGATTTTAACGGAATATTCTTTGGACAAAGTTCAATAATTGTTTGGGGGTGAAGGGTTTCGCTAAAAAGCTTTGAATAGCAATACCTGTACTTTGGACTAATGCCTCAGAGCTAGCTAATCCACTCATCGCAATAATTTGCACTTGTGGGTTGATGATTTGCAAGGTGTTGATGACTATTTCCCCACCCATTGACGGCATCATTATATCTATCAGCACCAGCTTAATTTCATCTTTATACTCGGTGTACAGAGCAATGGCCTCAATCCCATTTTGGGCAGTCAATACCTTGTAGTTATGGATTTCCAGTGTGGTTTTGGCAATCTGAGTTATGGCTACTTCATCATCAACAACTAAAATCAATTCTCCCTGACCTCTTGGCAGTTCTATCTCATCTATTATTTGAGAAATACTGCCCTCCTTGCTTGGCAGATATACTTGGAATTTAGTCCCAATTCCTACCTGACTGGCTACTTCCACAAAACCGCCGTGGCTTTTGATGATGCCCATCAAGATAGATAAACCGAGTCCTGTACCCTTACCCACTTCTTTGGTGGTGAAAAAGGGATCAAAAATCCGCTCGATAATTTCTGAGTCAATGCCAACTCCAGTATCAGTTACTGTAATCTTCACGTAGGAATTCGCTGTTGCGCCTATGTGCATCCTGGCATGGTTTTCATCGATGAATAGCTTGGTGGCAGAAATACAGAGTTTACCACCATTGGGCATGGCATCACGAGCATTGACTACTAGGTTCATGAACACCTGATGCAGTTCAGTGCTGTCTCCGAAAACCATCCCGATCTCTGGCGCTATGTCTGTGTTGATGTCGATGAATTTGGGGAATGTCCGTTGGGCTATCTGTTTAATGTCTTCAAGCAGTTGCGATACTAATAGGATTGTGAATTTTTTTTCAGAACCACGAGTAAATAACAAAATTTGCCTCACCAAATCACCGCCCCGTTTGGCATTGCTTTCTAGTATCTTCAGCATTTGCAGCGAACTGTCATCAAGATGGGGATATTTTAGGGGTAGCAGATGAGCAATTCCCATGATTGGAGTGAGAATATTGTTGAGATCGTGAGCAATACCGCTGGCGAGAGTGCCTAAGCTTTCTAAACGTTGACTATGCAATAGGTGAGTTTCGAGTTGTTTTTTCTCGGTGATATCGGTGTCAATAATTAGGATTGATTTAGGCAAGCCTACAGCATCGAGCATCAATGTCCAGCGGCTAGCAATGATTATTTCTCTACCATTTTTGGTAAATTTATGTAATTCTCCCTGCCATGTTCCATGCTCAATCACAGTTTTCTGAGCCGCAAAGAGTAGAGGTGAGGTTTTTTTAGATAAAAGTTCCCAGGTGTTTTTTCCTTGAGCTTCCTGAACTTGCCAGCCGTATATCTTCTCTGCACCGTGGTTCCAGAATAAGATTTGGTTGTGCAAATCCTCTACGATAATTGCATCTGTTGTGATGTCTAGTAGGGCAGCTTGTTCGCGAATTTTCTGTTCTTGCTGGTGGCGTTCGCTAATGTCTCTAAATAGCCAGCGCAAGTTTCCGGTTTTACCCTGACTATTTTCCACAGCGATCGCAGTTATTTCTGCCGGAAAGTTTACACTTCCTCGATCGTGAAAAATCTGTAACTCTTCTCTGCGGATTTGCCCCTGCTGTTGCAATTGCAGCATGATTTGACGAAATTTCTGCCGTTCTGTCTGATGCACAAACACAGCCATTGGTTTACCAATCAGATAAGACTGACGCACATTCAATAACTTAGCCGCAGCATAGTTAGCTTCCTGAATAGTTCCAGTAGCGTTTGTAAGCAAGTAACCATCTGGGGCAAAGTTAAATAAATCGTAATAACGTTGGCGTTCTGCTTCTACCAAATGGCGTGTAGCGATCAATTCCTCATTTTGTTGCTGTAACTCTTCTAAAGAAATAGAGATTTCGGTAATCGCTTGTTGCAAAAGCTCTATAGGGTAATCCTGCTTTATAGATTTCTCTGCCGCGAGACTTGCAAGCTGCGAAAGGTTATCCAGTCGCTGATGCGCCTCGACAATCGCTTGATTAAAATTTTCCTTAATCATTTTCAGTTTTTCCTATGATTGCTTTTATCAAGAAACGCAGAAGGAAAACTGACCTCTGCTTCAGTAAAGCGACCAATGAGAATAAGGATTTAATACAATACTCTTCAGTTAAGCATTTTTATCGGAAATTAAAAGGTTTCAAAGGATGTTTGAAAAGTAGTTGAAGGATGTGATACATCACTAAAAACTTTTCAAACATCCTCTAAGACCTCTACATCTACATATACCATCAGTTACTCTGGTTGTGAATCTTGGTACAGTCTGGTTTAAATCGCTTTCTTTAATTTTTAATTGTTATTACTGCTGCTGCCGTTGCTCCATTTCTTGAGTAGAAATCATACTGCTGACTCTCTCTACATCTACCATCATTAAAACTGCTCCTTGCATTTCAATGCCAAGCAGTGGAGTGATTGCCAGGTAACATTTTATTTGCCTACCCCGACGATTGGTAGCATCAAGGATCATTTCTTGAAACTGCTTTTTCCCGGATAGAGAGTCGCGAATGGGCGATCGCAATTGCTCGAGGGGTAGCCCAATGTCTAGGCTGAAGATGGACTTTCCGAGAACTTCATCAGTTCGCAAGCCCCATAAATCTTCGGCCATATAATTCCAAATAGAGATATTAAAGCTGCTGTCAATTACTACTATTCCCGTTTGGAAACTTTTGAGAATAGAGGCAAGGAAAATATTTATGCGATTAAGCTCTGTAGTGCGATCGCTTAGTTCGTTATTAATTGTCTGTAATTCTTCATTAGTAGATTGGAGTTCTTCATTCATCGTCTCCAATTCTTCATTTGTAGATTGGAGTTCTTCGTTGGTAGTTTCTAATTCTTCGTTGGTAGATTGGAGTTCTTCATTAGTAGTTTCTAATTCTTCATTAGTAGATTGGAGTTCTTCGTTAGTAGTTTCTAATTCCTGTTGCGATCGTTGCAGGGCATCTTGGAGTTTAATATAACGGGTGACATCATGAAAGGAGATACTGACCCCTAAAAAACTGGTATCTGTTTCTTGTAAAGGCGTAATTCGCACATCCAGATATTGGGTTTCTGTGTTAGACACATAGCGTTCTACATTGGTCAGGTTCACAGGGCGGCGTTCAGTATAAGCCCGTTCAATTAGCGATCGCAATTCAAGTGGCCGATAGGAAAGTTCTAGATCCTGGAAGGGACGAGCTAAATCTTTGGGGGAAAGGGCGAACAAAGTCCGCGCCTGCTCGTTCACCATTACCAGAGTGCCATTGATATCAATGATTATTTGGGCGATTGGGGCTGTGTCAAAACCCATCTCTCGCAGCCGGAGGTTTCGAGACAAACGGCTGCTAGATTCGTCATCTACTGAATTTGCCATAACAAGGAGGCGATCGCGTAAATTCACCGTTGATACTTTAGTAAATATCCGGTTTTTCAAATCCAGTGGCGTAAACAGATTAGAATGCATCAATAGCATTTCTGCTTTCCCCAAAAAGAGATAGCCATTATCATTTAGTGCAAAATGAAACCGCGCCAAAATTCGCCCTTGACTCTCAGAATTAAAATACATTAATGTATTGCGGCTAACCAGTAAATCTAAGCGTGAAATGGGCGCATCCTGAAGCAAATCGTGGCGACCAAAAATCACTGAGCGGCGCAAGTCTTGGCGGAAGACATAGCGGTTTCCGATAATCTCAAAGTATTTATGGCGCAGTTCATCTGGCACAGCTTGGACATCTTTTGCTGAATATACAGCTTGCCTAGCCTGGTTAAGAGTATCTTCATCTACATCTGTAGCGTAGATTTTTACTCGTTGGCGAAATTCCTCTGCTCCCAACATTTCAGCCATTAACATTGCCAGAGTATAAGCTTCTTCCCCAGAAGCACAGCCAGCGCTCCAGATGCGAATTTGATCGGAAGTTTTTTTATTCTTAATCAGATTAGGCAGTATTTGCTCTGCTATGTATTCCCAAGCTGATGAATCTCGAAAAAAAGCGGTGACGTTAATGAGAATGGTATTGAAAAGATAATTGAATTCTTCTGGATAAACTTCTAGATAGTCTTGATATTCTTCAAAGTTTTCTATGGTTAATGACTGCATCCGCTTGCATACCC
>JADEXV010000014.1 GCA_015206945.1 Nostocales cyanobacterium LEGE 12452
CCTCTGCCCCTCTGCCTCTCTACCCCTCTGCTTCTTCCCAATCCCTACACTTTGAAGTCGAAGATACTGGACGGGGAATAGCACCAGAAGAAATGAATAACCTATTTCAGCCTTTTGTCCAGACAACAAGCGGTATTCAAACTAAAGAGGGAACTGGACTCGGACTGACTATCAGCCGTCAATTTGTGCGGTTGCTGGGAGGCGATATTCACTTAACGAGTAGCGTTGGACAAGGGTCTACTTTTAGCTTTGACATTCAAGTGAATTTAGCCGCAGCTTTGAAAGCTACACCAAAATTAAGTAAGGGACGCGTACTCAAGCTGGCAGAAAACCAACCTGCTTACCGTATTCTGGTAGTAGATGACCGCAAAGAAAACCGCGATCTAATTGTGCAACTTCTTGGTAGCATTGGTTTTGAAATCGAAGCTGCGACTAATGGACAAGAAGCGATCGCTATTTGGCAAACCTGGCAACCTCATCTAATTTGGATGGATATGCGGATGCCTGTCATAAACGGCTACGATGCAACTAAAGAGATTAGAGCCAGGGAAAAAAATACAACTACAAATTTCCACACCGTAATTATTGCCCTAACTGCCAGTGCTTTTGAAGAACAACAGGCAAGTATCTTAGCCGCAGGTTGTGATGACTTGGTTCGTAAGCCATTCCGAGAGCAAGTGATTTTTGAAAAGATCGCTGAATATTTGCAAGTACGTTATATATGTGCAGAAGAAAGCAATGAAGATGCAACAGACAACAATCTAGAGAATACTCAATCTACTATCTTGGATCTTCGCTCTGCAATTACCATTATGCCTGATCAATGGCTAATAGAACTGAATCAAGCAGCCGTTGAAGTCGATGCAGAAAGGATTTTGCAACTAATTGAGCAAATTCCCCAAACTCATTCTACTTTGGCAGAAAAATTGGCAAATTTAGTCCGCAACTTTTGCTTCGATGAAATTATCGACTTAACTGAGGAAAATATCTAATTATGAATAGCAAAACTAAATTCTTGACTTTTGTCACCGTAATACTAACAGTTTCTTCTTTGACTATTAGCACAGTTGTCGCAAAGGCGAAACTAACGAATCAGTCAAAACTGTTTATTAACGCTATTGGCACAGTACAAGTTGGCATGACTGTCCCTCAAGCAGCAAAGGCTGCTGGTACTAAGCTAGTGGGCGATGCACCAAATAATAATTGCTATTATGTTAAGCCAGAAAATGAACCCAAAAATGTTTCGTTCATGGTGACAAAAGGCCGGATTTCTAGAGTAGATGTGAGGCAAAATAATCAGATTACTACCTTCAAAGGTGCAAAAATTGGCGACGCCGAAGCGCAAATCAAGTCTCTTTACCCAGGACAAATTCAAGTCACACCTCATAAATATGTCCAAAACGGACATTACCTAACTTTTGTCCCGAAAGACCGTAGCGATCGCAACTATCGTTTAGTCTTCGAGACTGATGGTAAACTTGTCACTGAGTTCAGAGCGGGTAAATTGCCAGAAGTCGAATATGTTGAGGGCTGTTCTTAATTTGGCGCTGCGGGAGATGTCTAATGAACTGTTCGATCTACTGATTAAGAAGAATTTGCAAACATCAATTAGCAAATGCACATTTAGGGGATGATATAAAATGTCCTCTTCCTTGTCATAATTCAGGAGCTTTATGACGATCAAATCTTCAAATTTATTTTTAGCAGTAGCACTGGCGATCGCTTCTTTAAGTTTTCCCCTATCTGTCAAAGCCGATACCGTGAATGCCCGTTGCGATGTATTCCCAAAAGGAGAAAAGCGCGCCACATCTTCTGGTCCCTGTACCTTTTCTCAACGGCAGGGTGCGGTTAGCATTCAACTGGAAAATGGTAATAGCTATGACCTGCTCCCTTCGGGTAATCGACCCGGCAATTATCGCGATCAAAATGGTGGTGCTGCCTATCGACAAGCTGGACTTGGTGATCGAGGACAGATTTATCGCCTCGCCAATGAGTCGATTTTTGTTTATTGGGATACATCTGCCAATGGACAAAACTCAGGTAACAGAAATCGTGGGGCTGCTGCTAGGCGTCAACCTGAAGCAGGTACTACCGTCTCTCGGTTGAGTGATTTAGTGGGGGCAAGGGCAGGGCAGGCAGAAAACACAGTGAAAAAACGGGGCTATCGATGGGTCAAGAGTGATGATTCGGGCTACAGCTACTGGCTAGAAGACAGAACTAACTACTGTGTAACAATCCAAACAGACCAAGGACGCTACCAATCGATTGTTTACACAGGGGGTGCAGAGGATTGTAAGAAATAGTTGCTATCTGGACAAACAATCCAATTCAGAGGGTACTGAGAGGATGTATTAAAAGCTAGCCGAGAAACCTGAAACTCGCATTCCTTGTCCAGCAAAAGGTTTTAACGGTTCTGGAAAGTTATTCGTTTCCAGCTGACAATCCTCAATTTGCATTCATCTGAATATTGTTGGCTTCAAAAGCTTGCCGTACCCGTAGACGGAACTCTCGCCCAACACTCCATTGTTCCATAGGTGCGGTTTTAATCCAGACGCGCACTGACATACCTGTATGGGATAGGTCATCAATCCCCAACACTTGGGGCGATTCTGGCAGGCGATCGCGCCATTCTACTTCGCTATACAATTGTTTGCATACTTGCTTGAGAATCTCTAAAACCTGCTTGGGGTCGTTTTCATACGCCACTACAATAGAAAAGTCTACCCGCGACCAGAGACGGGTTAGATTGCTGACATTCATGATATTGCTATTGGGAATGGTAATTAATTTACCTTCGCTATTACGTAGTTGAGTTACCCGCAGGTTGAGATTTTCCACCAATCCGCTTTTATCTGCGATCTCAATTACATCTCCCACAGCAAATTGATCCTCCATCAAAATCAAACAGCCATTGACCAAATCTTTAATCAGACTTTGGGAACCAAGAGAAATTGCGATACCGATCACAGCGCCCCCTGCCAAAATTGAACTGGTAGGCACATTAAATATTTTTAGAAAATCCAAGATACCGAAGGTGATCAAAACAAAAGTGATTAATCCTTTGAGTGCCCCGGCAACTGTTGCAGCTCGTAGCGCAATCCGTTGAGTTTCACTCAAAGGGAGAGAGGAATGGGTTGTCCAGACATCAGTGAGGCGGTCAATTAAAATTTTGCCGATCCGAATAACAAGAGTGATGAAAAACCAAATAATCAGTAGTGCCAGGGGCCTAGCTAAAGCGTCCGTCGACCATCTCATCAGGTAGGGGACGCGATACATGATGACCGCAATCCCGATGTACCACATCAAAATAAATGCCCAAAACAGTAGCCATGTGAGCAGAGAATAGATCCCCAGTTGGTGCTTGAGGCTAAACTGTCGCCGGATCGTGTCTAGAAACTGCGATCGCTGATGGGCAGTGTCTGCGTCTGTTTTCTTTTCGCTGGTGTCTATTGTGTGAATAGTTGTGGATGTTTCTGCCTCAGCTCGCTTGACCACACCCTGTTTTACCGCAGCTATCTGCTCTTCATGGCGAACTTGCAATGCTGTCTGTTTGCGAATTAAAGTTTGCCGCAGTAACCACAACACAACACTCCCCAACACTAAGCCGATGCTGATTTGCAGTGCCTGTCCAATTCGTTGCCACAATACCTGATGCGAGAAGAGTCTATTAATGCGTTCTACTTCTGCTTGTAATATTTTTTGCCACTCCTGCGCCAATTCCTCCCGATTTTTCCCGTGGTAGTCAGCATCTGGCTCTGTTACAGTCACCAGCCTTAAAGGACGGGTTGTTTGATCGTCACTGAGCTGGAGGATTAAATCCTGATTCAGAATGGCAATAGAAACCAGAGGAGTTTGTTTAGCTTTGTTAGTTCGGTTGAGCGCTCGCATCAGCCGTTGCGTTATTTCTTCAGCACGTACCTCTACTGGAAGAGATCCATCTGGCGGTTGGCTACGATTAAAAACAGTGGGAGAGACAATCTCAAACAATAAGCTTCTGTCTAGGGGTGAATACACAGACGCAATTTCATACATACCGAGACGGGTAACACCATTAGGTGGTTTGTGTGGATCGTTGGAGGCTGCGGTAGGTAAGGAAGGTAGTTGACTATGAGCGATCGCACTCCAACCAAGCACCATTGCGATCGTCATCACACTGACTAGCACAAATCGAATTATCGAATGGAGGAAGCGATTAAATAGAAACATAATATATGGGAAAGTGATTGAATAACTGATATTAATGTTGGTCATCGTCCAACTTTAATTTTCTATAATCAATTAATTTTAGAGATTTTATAGTTTATTAGAAAAAAATCTGGCAATCGCATCCTATACAAAAGCTCTAGAATCCAAAAATGGCATTTTTTTTGAAATCTTAGTTAATATTTTGACAATTTTAACCCTTCATCCCCCAACCCCTTCTCCCAAAATTGGGAGAAGGGGAAGCAATTTCAAAGTCCCTCTCCCAAGCTTGGGAGAGGGATTTAGGGTGAGGGCTGATATTACTCCTCATTTATCGACTTTATTTCTTCTGGGAGTAAGGTAGTTTCATCTTTAGGACGTTCGCCATCTCCGGATTTGGCTATAGTTCTATACGGTTTGATAATTAGACTGACACCAATTGTCCAACCTAATGCAACCGTCCAACCTGCGAGAATGTCACTAGGAAAATGAACCCCCAGATAGAGACGACACCACGCGATCGCGATGATGTATAAGCTGCCGAATATGAGAACCAACCAGCGCCAAGAGGTAGCCCAAGTTAAGAACACCAAAATTGCTACCAGCGTTACGCTCGTCATTGCATGAGCGCTGGGAAATGCAAAACTAGACTCAGGTGCAATGGACTGCCACAATTGTGGACGCACTCGATGCATTAATTGTTTTGCTGTGCGGTTGATGATGACGCTTCCTGCTGAGGCGGTGAGTAAATAAGCTAGCGATCGCCAGCGTTTTTGAAGTAGCAGCATCAGTGCGATCGCCCCCAAAATCAGCATCGCCGTCCAAGGCAACCCAATTGTAGCTAGGGTGACAGCTAAAACATCTAACTGTGGGTTTGTGGTAGAATGAACTGCTAACAGAATCGGCACATCCCACGGAAAGCCCGCTTGATTCTCCCATACCCTCACTGTCAGGATTTCAAATATCTGCAAAGGTAAATAGACTCCGATCAAAAGGAGTAAGAGCGATCGCCAACGAGCAACCAACAGTTTTTTGAGAAAATCAAGCGGCGATTGACTCTCTTTATTGATTTGTTTCTCTTTTTCCATATCTAAATTAAAAAGGCGATCGACGACTTCACTGATTACAAATTACTGGAAACTTGAGAAGTTCCACAATGTTTACAGTACGACAAATGCTTATAAGTAAGATTATGACAGTTCTGGCATTCTATGTACTGATAATAACCGCAGTGTGGACAGTAAGTATCAAGATGTCGAATTTTCTTAGCACAATTGACACATCGTGATTTTTGAACTCTGCTAGCTGCTTGGACTTTAGCGTTAAAGACAAATTTTTGAAAAAACTGGATGATTCCAAAACCAATAACTGGAATCAGTAAGATATAAACATAATTTATCAGGAAAAGTAAACCACCAAAAAGGGCGCTAATTATATCAAATAAAAATTTAAATATTGCACCTATTTGTAGAAATTCAAATACTTTAACGATTAATGGGATAAAAAAGATAACTAGCAAATGCCAGCTAATTAACGAAACGAGTCCATATCCTCTTCTTTGGGCGAATTTGTGAACTGATAAGGCAATGAGAATCAGTGGTAAAAGAAAGAGAGACTGAAAACCAAGTTGGATACTTGGATACCAAAATGATGCCTGCTGATAGCCTTTGTCAACTTCTTGGAATCGATTGTCATCTTTCAGAAACGCTATAAAACTAATACTTTCCGGTTTGCCAAGTAGTTCATTTTTAAGAGTAGAATTTTCTTGTTGAAGAGTAGAAATTTGACGATTATTTTCTTCTAATGCCTGTTTAGCTTTTTCGGCACTAACTTGATTAATTGATTGTTCGCGCCTCTGTCCGGCAATTTTTTCTAATAGCGTTGAGTCATACTGAGATTTAATAGTGCTATTGGTTTGTTGAAGTCTACTAATTTTTGCTTGTTTTTGATCGATAGTTCTAATAATTTGCTGCTTTTCAGGATTGTTAATCTTATCTTTGTAATCGGCATATTGTAAACAAGTTTGAGAAACCTTACCTAGATGTCCTGCTTCGGCTTGTTGATAGTTGCGCCGAAAACTGAGTTGATTGTTTGTGTAAGATGGCAATGAAAGTCTAACAATTTCATAGTCTTTATCTTTAGTGGTTTTCGCCCGGTAATTTTGCCACTCTGAATAACATGGATAAGCCTCAGTCGGGCTGATATGCCATCTGCTAATATCATCGAGTCCGGTAAAAACATTAATTAAGATAAAAATATCAACTATAATAATGACAATCAAACTTACTTTATTGAGTGGTTCGTTGTTGATTGTTCTTGAATTACTAAAAAATTGACTCAAAATTCGGCGAATTCTGGCAAACATATTGTCTTTTAAATAAATGTAAATTTAATCCGCATCAATTCTATCCGATCGCTAGTGAATAGCTAGACAAAAATACATCTACCGATCTGAAGATTTGTTAACTACTGACGAAAAACAAAATCCCCGACAACTTTTACGAAGTCAGAGATTTGTAGTTTTCAATTTTCACAAATCAGGCTACGGTCAAAAATATCATGACTTTCATCTGAAATTGACACAGTTGATGGCTGTGCCAATACGGTTCGCTTAAAGGGCAAAGGGAAAAGGGGAAAGGTTTTCAATACATCCTTTACCCTTTACCCCTTACCCTTTCCCCAGACCACAAGGAAAGTGAAAAATGCTTATCCGAACCGTATTGATGGCTGTGCAACTCTATTTAATACCGCTAAGTTTAAAAATATTCGTAGGTTGGGTTGAGCAATAGCGAAACCCAACAAACCCCTAACGTTCCTCAACCCAACCTACATATTTCTGAAACCTATTTAGCAGCGAAGTAGGCTTCTAATGCCTCAGAACCACCAATTAATTTACCATCGATAAATACTTGGGGAACTGTTGTCGCACCCGCAACTGCTTTTAACGACCGTGTGGTGATATCCTTACCCAAGGTAATTTCTTCATAGTTGATACCATGTTCCTTAAGCATCGCCTTAGCACGGGCACAGTAAGGACAACCCACTTTCGCAAATAGGGAAACTACTTCGGGCTTAACTGCTTGGGGATTGATGTATCTGAGCATTGTCTCAGCATCCGACACCTTAAAGGGATCTCCTGGCTCGTCTGGTTCAATAAACATTTGGTTAATTACACCATCTCTCACCAGCATAGAATAACGCCACGATCGCTTCCCAAATCCCAGGTCTGATTTATCTACCAATAAACCCATACCTTCAGTAAATTCACCATTTCCATCAGGAATTAGTGTGATATTTTCTACTTCTTGATCCTTTGCCCATTCGTTCATCACAAAGGCATCATTAACAGAAATACAGATAATGTCATCGACACCATTCTCTTTGAAAACTGGAGCTAATTCGTTGTAGCCAGGAAGATGAGTAGATGAACAAGTCGGAGTATAAGCACCCGGTAAAGAGAAGACAACTACTGTCTTATTAGCAAATAGCTCATCGGTTGTCACATCCACCCACTGGTTGTCCTTGCGAGTATGAAAAGTGACATTGGGTACTCTTTGTCCTCGGCGATTGGGTAACATAGTTTTGCTTGCCTTTAGTAATCAATTCCAGTCATAACCTATCATGGGAGAACTGGTACAATGTAACTATCAATCAGCTAAAAGATTTCATTAATGAATGGAGCGATCGCTGCTACAAACTCAGCGGTTGATTCATAGGGTAAAACATTACGCCCATTTATTTTTATACCTTGACTTTTAGGCAAACAAGCAAGATAGTGAGCCAAGCGTTCATCTGGGGTTTCTTTCTTATTGTCTTGGCTAATACTCGATGCAGTTTCGCCCATAACTGCTAATGTTGGTTGTTGAATCGAGGCAATAAAACTAGTATAATCATTTCGCCAAAACCCTGCTAAAAAAGAAAAGACTGCATGGCGAGTAGCAGGATTCTCTGCACCTGCAAGCAATGTATTTAACCACTCTGCATCCACAGCGCTTTCAGAAGCAAAGAGTTGACGAATCGAAAAAGAACGTAAAAACTTTGGGGTGCGTGCATAGCGATAAAAAGCACTGCCAAAAGGCGAATCTAACACATTCCAAAGGAATTTTTCCTGCCATTCTGGTGGTTTATTTGTCATCAAAGCCCACGTTGGCGGCCCAGAAAGTACCAGTCCGGCAATTAAATTTGATTCCTTTTGGACTAATTGGATAGCAACTGGCAATAAAGCACCTTGCACTACAAGAATAACAGGTTTTTGAACTACTGTTTGTAAAAAGCACTGCAACTGTTCTGCCCAATCACTAGGAGTGTAAGCTACATGGGGCATATCACTTTCACCACATCCTAGTAAATCAGGGTTATAAATTGAATTACGCTGACCTGAATTATACCACTCACGACAAAATCGCTGCCAAAATCGCCGCGACAATCCCACGCCAATCGGATGAATTAACAGTAAGGGAACGCTTTCAGATGTTGTATTAATTGGCTGATGCACTTCGTAGGCACAACGATAATTCTGCCAACTGTAAAACTGGCTAGGAGATGCTGTCAAATTGTTCGTGTTAGCTACAGCAGATGGTTGCATAATTCCTAGTTTTAATACTTGCTAAAAAATTATCTGTGGATGAATCAACTGGTATCCAGCTTCTTTGAGCTTTTCATTCGATACCCAAGCATTATATGGGCGAGTATTTTTGATAGATGTATCCCATTCTACTTTGGGTAAATTATGTTTTTCAAATAGGCTATCTAGTAATTCTCGGCTGGTGAGATGTGCATCATCTACCAGATTGTAAATTCCTTGCAAACGACGGTGACGGGCAAATTCTATCGCACCAACAATATCATCTAGATGAACCCAATTTGTGGTATACTCACCATTGCCTGGACGGGTTGTACCAGAATATCTACCAAATATTTTCAACAGTTCTCTACCAGTTCCATAAATCCCTCCTAAGCGGAAGATACAAACATGGAGATTTTCGCTAGATGCTGATAGCAACACCTCTTCTGTTTTTCGGAGAATTTGGGCATTTAAATTAGGAGGTGCAAGCGGTGTTTCTTCATCTACCCATACACCATTCCTGTCACCATATACTGCATAACTACCTGTGTATATTAATTGTTTGACACTCTTAATCTGTTGTAAGCACGAAACTAAAGTTTGGGCAGTTTGTAGATAAGCTTCTTCATAAACTTCGCTACTTTTTGGCCCAACACTCAAAAGTACAACATCTTGATTATGCAAAACTGATTTTAGACCATCTATGTCATTACCACAGGTAACTACAACTCTTTGAGCTACTGATTGTAGGGCAGGGACACGCTCAGGCGAAGTTGTGGTTACACTGACAACAAAATTCATCTCTTGCTGCCAATATTGAGCAACTTTATAACCAACATAACCACAACCAATGATTGCAACGTTCATGACAAATTAGACACAAATAAATTAAACTACTCATTGAGACGATTTTCTCAATTAAGGGGCTGGACTTACTTAAATAAATTTAACCGTCCAGAGCTAACAGTCAATAGTTAATAGTACAGAAAATTTTACCTAATGACTAATGACTATTTTGCTAATTCTTTCTCAATTGTGGCAATTAGCTCTGGTGAATTTGGCTGCACACTACTATTAAATCGAGCTACCACTTCACCTTGCTTATTAACTAAAAATTTTTCAAAGTTCCAAGCAACAGTTCCTGTTGGCTCAACGGCTTTAGTAAGTCGCTTATAAAGTGGATGCTGCTGTGAGCCTTTGGCATGAACTTTATCAAATAGTTCAAAGGTAATACCATATTTACTAGTGCAAAATTGCACGATTTCTTCATTGCTTCCTGGTTCCTGCGCTCCAAAATCGTTACAAGGAAACCCCAAAATACGTAAACCTGCTTCTCCATACTTTTGGTTCAACTTTTCTAACCCCTCGTATTGCGAAGTATAACCGCAGAAGGAAGCCACATTTACAATTAAGAGTACCTGACCGGTGTAGTCGTTTAATTGCTTATCTTCACCGTTGATTGTCTGGACTGCAATATCCGAAATTGTGTTATTCATCTGAAATTTGATTGATAGGGAATATTGCCAAGTCTCCCATATTACAGGTACTGTAAACTCGGTTTCTTTAAGGAAATTAGGTTTGTTAGCCTTGTTGTAACAATTCTATGTGAGTCATGTAGTTGCAAAACGCTGTATCTTGGATAAATAGCTCGACCAAGCTGCCATCTCAGTATAAGTTTTATAAATATGCGTTTTTATTAATACAAAATTTTAAGTGTAATTATGAATTTATATACGTTGAAAGTCACCAAGAATTAACTCTTTGTATAAAAAAATTAACAACATCCCGAATTATCCAATTTATGATATTGGAAAATAGGTAGCTAGAAAGAATATAGTTACTTTTTTGTTGCATCATGAATTATATTTCATCACAAAAACCGAAAAATGTATTTTATGATACAGTTTTTTGGTTTGAGTAAATAGACAATCAGTCAAATTTATAGGTTTAGGTATAAATTTACCAAAGTGAACTCAGGAACTCGTCTCATAATTTCTGTGAAGGAATGTTTATGTTTTGATTTAGTCAGAGTTTTGAATATTAGAAAAAGTGTGTTTCCAGAAAAACAAATAACTGATACGGAGAATGAGATGATTATTTCTTAAAAGGGTTGAATCAAAGCTGAATTTGGTTAGCTTAATTAAATTATTTGATGTTACTAAGTCTATTACTAACATCAATTACTACTTTGACAGCAGAAAAAACCAATGAATAAACGCATTCCTCCCTGGCATCGCCTACTGGCGCTAGCGATCGCTTCAATGATATTTGCAGTTTTTGCCCCCACAATTGTACAGGCGGCAGATGCTCCCACTGTTCAATCTTTATCTGAAACAACAACAAAACTGCAAATTTCCATTGATACTATCTGGGTACTAAGCACCGGATTTTTAGTATTCTTTATGCAAACCGGTTTTGCTATGTTAGAAGCAGGTTTGAACCGCCAAAGAGATGTAGTTAACGCTTTACTAGAAAACTTTATTAACGCTGCTGTCACCATCTTGGTGTGGTGGGGAATCGGCTTTGGGCTTGCCTTTGGTACAAGTGCAGGTGGGTTAATTGGCATAGATACCTTTTTCCTCAGCCAGCTACCTGGTGCTGATGGTAGCTATACATTAGGTGCGCCAGGTTCTACAGCTGCCATCAATACCTATACCTTGTTCTTCTTCCAGTTTGCCTTTACTGCTACCGCTACTACGATCGCTACTGGTTCAATGGCTGGAAGAACTGACTTTATTGGTGACTTAATTTACAGCGCCATTATGGGGGCGATCGCTTACCCGATCGTTGTCCACTGGGTTTGGAACTCCGGTGGCTGGCTATCCAAATTGAGTTATCACGACTTTGCCGGTAGTTCCGTTGTCCACACCGTTGGTGGCTTGACAGCACTGGTAGGCGCATATTTACTTGGGCCGCGTCCCAATCGTCCAGCTTGGGGAACACTACCACCAGCACACAATTTAGGGCTAGCAACTCTGGGAACGATGATTCTGTGGTTTGGCTGGTACGGATTTAACCCTGGTTCAACCCTCAGCACAGGTAATACGGGATTGATTGGTTTAGTAACAGTTAACACCACACTGTCCGCAGGAGCCGCAGCATTATCAGCAATAATTTTTCAATATACCCGCACAGGTAAGTGGAATTTAGTTTATTCTCTTAATGGTTCGCTTGCAGGATTAGTGGCAATCACCGCTCCTTGTGCCTACGTTGCACCTTGGGCTTCGGTTTTGATTGGGTTAACGGGGGGAATTTTGGTTACTCTGGGAGTTGATTTAATTGAGTCACTCCACATTGATGACCCAGTGGGGGCATTTGCCGTACACGGTATCAATGGCATGATGGGTACTCTCTCAGTTGGCTTCTTAGGTCAAGCAGAACTGACCCTCAACAAAAAGCCAGGGTTATTTTTGGGTGGCGGCTTTGATTTGTTAGGTATACAAATTTTAGGTGTGGTAGCGATCGCAGTTTTCACCGTCGGCTTTAGCTTTTTGATGTTTGGTGGTCTTAAAGCGCTGAGACACTTACGCGTCAATCCCGAAGCCGATCGCATTGGGATCGATGCCTACGAACATGGTGCGTCAGTATGGCCTGATGTTTATGCGATCGAGCAAGTTATTGCAGAAGAAGACAAAAATCAGACTAATACTCCAGAAGTCGGTGCCCTAGATCATGAATAGAGCCAAAAATTACATTTTTCGCTGAAGAAATCCATTTTACGGTAGTTATGATGTATATTCCACAAATTCATTGCTACTTTCTAGCGGATTTTTTATTGACATTATTCAAGACAATTTTGATCAATTTATCAGCCAACTTTTTTCAAAGATTAAAGATTAAGTGAAGAAGACTTGACTATTTCAGAAAATACATCATAAATTTCTTACGAAGAACTATAAAAAATATTTACAAATGTGCCAATAGTTTCTTAAACTCCTACTAAGGTTATTTGAGTTTCTGGTTTTTAAACAAGTGGTCTAAAGGAAAAATATCAAAAACCACTGGATCTAAGTTCGGACGGTAGTTTTTTCTGTTTAACGTGTTTTTTCCCTTTTTTAAGGATGGTTTGGAGGATGACGCTTAAATTCATGTACAAACAAAAATCGAAAACAAAAAAGAGGCATTCGTCTGCAAGAAATTACGTTATCAATTCACAATCCAACTCTAAAGTCAAGCTATTTAATCTGATTAAGCGACTTTCTCCCAGTTGGCAAGCTTGTTTACCTATCGCTTGTTTGATTGTGTTGGGTTGGGGTTATGCCGCAGTTGCCCAAACTCCAGCTGCAGCGCCAACGACAGCAGAACTCAAAGTTGCTATTGACACCCTGTGGGTTGCGATCGCTGCTTTTTTAGTGTTCTTCATGAACGCTGGTTTTTGTATGTTAGAAACTGGCTTCTGTCGCCAAAAAAATGCTGTCAATGTTCTTTCCAAAAACTTGATTGTATTTGCTCTGTCTACCATTGCCTTTTGGTTCATCGGTTTTGCCTTAATGTTCGGTGATGGCAATGACTTCATTGGATTGAATGGGTTTTTCTTAAAAGGAGCAGATAACAGTCCCGCCACAGCAGACGCTTATAAAGGTATCTTCAGTGCTCTTAATTGGGCTGGTGTACCTTTAGCAGCTAAGTTTTTATTTCAGCTAGTGTTTGCTGGAACAGCAGCAACAATCGTTTCTGGTGCAGTAGCCGAACGGATTAAGTTTGTTGACTTCCTAATTTTCAGCCTCTTACTTGTAGGTATTGCCTATCCCATTACCGGACATTGGATTTGGGGTGGTGGTTGGCTAGCAGACAGAGGCTTTTGGGATTTTGCCGGTTGTACAGTAGTTCACTCTGTAGGCGGGTGGGCAGCTTTGATGGGGGCAGCATTTCTTGGGCCCCGTCTTGGTAAATATCAAGGCAAGCAAGCTGTAGCAATGCCCGGTCACAACATGAGTATTGCGACGTTGGGCTGTTTGATTCTGTGGTTGGGCTGGTTTGGTTTCAACCCAGGTTCTGTAATGGCTGCCGATCCTGGTGCAATCAGTCATATTGCTCTAACCACTAACATGGCTGCTGCTGCCGGTGGAATTGCCGCCACCATCACAGCTTGGTTGTACTTAGGTAAACCAGACTTGTCAATGATTATCAATGGTATTTTGGCTGGCTTGGTTGGGATTACAGCATCTTGTGCTTACGTAGGTATCGTTAGTTCTTTAGTAATTGGCTTCATTGCTGGAGTACTGGTAGTTTTCTCTGTAACATTCTTTGACAAACTTGGCATTGATGACCCAGTGGGAGCTACCTCGGTTCACTTAGTTTGTGGTATCTGGGGAACCCTAGCAGTTGGTCTATGGTCTGTTGGCCCTGGTGTTTTTACCTGGTATACACTTGGTCCAGAAAAAGGTTTATTTTCAGGTGGTGGCTTTGGACAGTTTGGTGTTCAGTTGCTGGGCGTTCTCTCAGTAGGTGGCTTCACTGTTTTACTCAGTAGTATTTTTTGGTTGGCACTAAAAGCGACTTTAGGTATTAGAGTATCTAAAGAAGAGGAATTAGAAGGTTTGGATATCGGCGAACACGGTATGGAAGCCTACAGTGGATTTCTCAAAGAAGGTGATGCAACTGGATTTTCTGATGAACAAGGCTCAATTGGGAGACTTTAGGGAAAATATTTCTTTGGTTCATTCTCTGGCATATTCCTTAGTATCAGCTACCAATACACCATTAGTAGATTGAACTGATTCCGCAAAATTCTCTATCCAAGCACAGAGAAGTAGGGGGTATAAAACCTCCTACTTTTTGCCTGATTAGTGCTTTATTTAGCGATCGCATTTTATCTTGTGAAAATTTTATGGTTAAAGGCTTAAGAGTTAGTATGCTGCTATTGGCAGTTATGGGAAATTTGGCATGGTCATTTAGTGCCAAGGCAAACTTTAACGGCAAAGTCACCGTGGAAATTGATGGCTTGAAGAATCAAGAAGGACAAGTCTGTGCCAGTATATTTGCTAACAGTAAAGGATTTCCTAGCGATGGCGATCGCGTCTTACAAAAGCAGTGTACCAAGATTACTGAAAATCCCTTACCAATTACCTTTAATAATTTGAAAGCAGGTAGTTACGCCGTTGCTGTCTTCCACGATCAAAATAATGACCGCACTCTCAATAGCAATCTTTTTGGTATACCAAGCGAAGGTTTTGGATTTTCCAGCAACCCAGAAATTCGCGCAAGAGCGCCCAAATTTAGCGAAGCAGTATTTTTAGTAGCAGGGCCAGATACCAATATTCAAATCCAGTTGAAATATTTTTAAGCTGCTAGCAGATTCAGTTTCTGTGAAACAAGAATCTCCCGCTACACCGCTTGGCGGTTAGCGGGGGAGTATCAATGTTGTATCAATGTTGTGAATCATTGTCTGAATCTTCCTCTAGACTCTGTTGCTCCGGCAAGTCACGTATTCGCATTCGATTCATCTGAGTTAAAGCATATCGTGCTGTTGCTTGCACATCGGCATCTGGGTCTTCTAGCGCATGGTGCAACATCTGACTCATTTGACCCATCATGTCATAAACGCGTGTCAGGTCACGGATTGCATTTTGCCGCACTTGTGGACTTTCATCTTGAATTGAAATTGCTAAAGCACGGTTCATTGGTTTGAGTGTGCGGATGCCAATTTCTGACAAAGCTGCCAAAATTAAGCTACTTTCTTGAGAGTCAGCATCAATTATCAGGTCAACCAGATGCTGAGTTGCCCGCGAATCTCCCTGCTGTCCCAAATCCCAAATAGCCTTGCGCCGCTTCGTTGGGTCAGAACTGCGTAAATCTTGAATTAATTCCTCCACGATATTGAGTTTAGCGAGACGGGAAGTTTTTTCTGGTAGCAGTAATTGTGTGGAAAATGTTGGTGGTGGAGGTGTTTGGAGAATAGTGACAGTCTCCAGTAAAGGTGGTGTAATCGGTTCTTTGTTAGCTTCACTCAAACTTTTAGGCTCTGATATTTCGGAGTTTTGGACTTGCTTTACCTTCTGAAACGACCTCAGCAGATAAAAAAGTGCGCCAGTACATCCTAGAACTCCAATGGTAAATAGTAACCACCAGACAAAACCTCTCTCGGATGCTTGGGGATTTGCAGAAGTCGGAGCAACAGAGGTAACTATTGGGGAGGTAACTTTTGGAGAAGTAATTATTGGAGAGGTGACAAACTGCTTTTTAGCCTCCATTGCTACTTGCAACTTCTCCTGAGTCGCCGGGCCAGCAATCCCATCTAATTTTAAACCCTTTATTTTCTGGAATTTAGCTACAGCGATTTCCGTACTGGCGTTATATTGTCCATCTACCATGCCCCTGTAGTATCCCAACTGCTTTAATTGGGTTTGTAATCTCTGCACATCTGATTTTCGACTCCCATATCTCAAAACAGCCGGACTAGCAGTAACTGTCGAACTAGCTTGTGCAAGTTCTAAAATTTCAGGTGCTAGGTTAGGTGTGGCTGCACTTGAGCGATGTGGGTACAAACCCACGCAAGAAAAACAGGTAAATATCAGAATTGAGGAACGGCATAACCTCATATTGCAAGTTTCAACCTGAACGTGCTTTTCAAATTTTCGATACCACAATAGCTTCTAGACGACCAAATGTTAACTGTCATTTTTAATTCAGAATTGGGCATTGGGCATGGGTAATTGGCAAAAAGGAGGCAGTGTTTCGACTACGCGGCAGTTGAGCGTAGTCGAAACTCAACAACCAGGCAGAAGTTCTTTAATTTTAAATTTTAAATTTTGTTAGCGCAGCGTTAGCGAGTCTGCGTTCGCGCAGCGTCTCGTAGAGAGCGTCATTTTTAATTGATTTGTCCCTCATCCCCTACTTAATTACTAATTAAGAATTATTTTAACAAATTAGGGTAAAATTTCTGGTTCCGATTCTCTAACCGCTAGGCTTATGGGGTTCAATTTTTTAGCCGATGCTTCTAAAACTGGTTGCTGTATATTTGCTATCTCGCCGACAGTAACTGTGTCGTTTTGTCCTCCTAAAGTATCACGTTGGTTAATGAGATAGATGCTGATTAAAGTGAGAAATACTCCTACCCACTGCAACGGACTGAGGACTTCTGAGAGGAAAATATTGCCGAATAGTAGCGCAAAGACGGGTGTCAGAAAGGTGAGAGAACTAAGACTCGTAAGACTGCCACTAGAGGCAAAGTAGAAGAATAACCCATAAGCGATCGCACTGCCAAATACGGTAGCATAACCCAAAGCCATGAAATCAGATCCTCCCAGATTTTCCCACTGCTGGGATTCAACAACTGATGAAACTCCCCATAGTGGCAATCCGCCCAAAATCATGTGCCATCCCGTAGCGCTTACAGGGTCAGCATATCGGCACACAAACCGAATCAACACTGTTCCCACTGCCATAGATAGTGCTGCTAATAGCATTAACCACTCGCCACTAGCAAATAAATCTTGCCAGTTGCCGATTGTCATATTTGCGCCTGAGTCGAAAAAATGTAAAATCCACTCATCAGGTAAGCCAATTAAACTGATGCCTGTGACTCCCAAGCCTAGCCCCAGCCATCCCCAAAAACCAATGTGTTCTTGGAATAACCACAACGACAGCAAGGCAACAGCCAAAGGTTGCGAGTCAATCATCACAGACCCTAACCCTGCACTAGTTCTGACTAATCCCTCCGCCAAAAAGCCTTGAAACAGCGTTCCATCTACTAGGGCAAATAAGGCGATCCACAGCCATGCAGCCCAACCCTTTGGCTGGGGTTTACCCATGAATGCTGCTGCAATCAGAATTAACATCCCTGCTGGTATCAGACGGACACCTGCCATGAATAGCGGTGTGGTATGGGGTATCACTCCTTTCATGGCTACCATTGCCGTCCCCCATAGGAAAAAGGGGGCGATTAACAACAGGGGAGCGAAGGGAAGTTGAGATGCACTGAGTTTCAGTTGCATGGGTTTGCTGATGCCTTTGTTTAACAAGCGCAAAAATTGCTTTACCCAATTTTACCGAATTATGTAGTTTTGTGATCGCCTTTGGCGGGTGTTTTGCACCATCGCGTAGTGTCTTGGAGACGGTGAAACTCTCCAGCCTGAGCCTACAAAAGTCAAAAGAATTATATTCCAAGCTCTTGCGCCGTTTGAAATGGTATGTTTATTTACGCCATGCTGTACTAGTGCGATCGCTTGTACCAGAAATACGCTGTAAATCAGATTTGATTTTTGAAAAAATCACCTACTCTTAAAGCTTATGTATGAAAAAATTGCTATTCCTATTTTAAGTCTCATGTTTGCAACGCTCATGTCTAATGTGGTAGCTGCTGAGACTGTGATGAAAAAAGTCGCTAGAACAGGAGTATTAACAGCTGGTACTAGTAGAGATGCGCTACCTTTTGCCTATGTGGATAGTCAAGGAAAGTTAAAGGGCTATTCTGTAGATATGCTGACTCTGATTAAAGAGCAATTAGAAAAAGACACAAAGAAAAAAATTAAACTGCAATTAGTTGTTCTTAACCCATCTGAGCGGATTCCTAAAATAGTTAATCAACAAGTTGATATTGTATGTGATGCTAGTAGTTTTACTTGGAAGCGAGATAAAAAAGTAGACTTTTCTGTGAGCTACGGTGCGACTGGAACCCAATTATTAGTTAAGAAAGGAAGTAATCTAGGTTCTCCTGAAACACTTATTGGTAAGCGAATTGGCGTGCTGGCGGGAACCACAAATGAGCAAGCGATCGCTCATGTACAACCCAAAGTTAAGCTAGTATATTTTAAAACTAGGGCAGAAGGATACACAGCTTTACAACAAGATACTATTGATGCTTTTTCATCCGATAGCATTCTTTTAGAGGGATGGCTGCAACAGCAAAAAAATCCAGATACTTTTGCGATCGTACCCGATCGTCCCTATTCACGAGAAGGTATCGCTTGCATGGTGCCAGAAAATAACTCCAAATTCTTGGATACAGTCAACTATTCTCTGGTCAAGTTCATGCAAGGCTTCGTCAATGGGAATCAGCGATATGTCACTATTTTTGACCGTTGGTTTGGGCCTCAAGGCTCTGTAGCGCTCAATCGAGATTTACGTGATTTGGTAGTAGAAACTATGCAATTGGGCATAGAATTTCGTGAGGAAATTCCTAAAAGTGACCTGTGAAATAATGGGTCTTTCCCACAAAATAATCTATCGAACTATACTACATCTAAGCCAACACCTTTGAGCAAAATACCTCGAGCGATCGCTTGCTAGATAGCTTAATAAATGCGGTCATGGTCATGATCCAGTCTATAAATATGGTTGAGTAAACAACAGTACTATACCCGACAACCTTCAACGCTCAGGGATAATAGATGTATTTGTTTGACATTGTGAAGTGGAATCACAGGTAAATATTATGCTGAGTCAATTACCGAATTGCATTACTAGTCCTTCATGGTGGCAACTGATCGGATGGATTGCCGATCCGATTGGATTTCAGCAAAAGTATAGTCAAAAGTATGGAGACATTTTTTCCATGCAACTGAGTGGAATCGGTTCTTGTGTAATTATTAGCCATCCCCAAGCCATTCAAGAAATTTTCAGTCAAGATTCTAAATTTGATATTGGTCGTGGTAATAAACTTGCAGAGCCTTTGATTGGGCGAAATTCTCTAATGTTAATAGATGGTGCCCGCCATCGACGAGAACGAAAATTATTAATGCCCCCCTTTCATGGAGAAAGGCTACAGACTTATGCTCAACAAATCTGCTTAATTACCGAGCAAATCGCCAGTCAATGGCAAATCGGTCAACCTTTTGTAGCTCGGTCTGCCATGCAGAAAGTTAGTCTAGAAGTAATTTTACAAATTGTCTTTGGTTTAAGTGAAGGGGAACGCTATCAACTAATTTTACCTCTCCTTACTAATTGGTTGGATATGACTGATTCTCCTTTGCGTTCCAGTATGCTATTTTTCCGATTCTTACAACAAGATTGGGGAAAATGGACTCCTTGGGGGCAGATGAGAAGTAGACAAAACTCTATTTATCAGCTACTTCAAGCAGAAATTGAAGAGAAAAGAACAAAGAACAATCAGAACCAGGGTGATGTACTGAGCTTGATGATGGCAGCACGGGATGAAAATGGGCAAGCAATGACCGATGATGAATTAAAAGATGAATTGCTCACAATTTTATTTGCTGGACATGAAACTACTGCAACAACGCTAGCATGGGCTTTCTATCAAATTCACCAAAATCCAGATGTTCTCTCAAAATTGCAGCAGGAACTTGACAGCTTGGGAGAAAATCCTAACCCGATGGAAATTGCCCAACTTCCTTACTTAAGCGCAGTTTGCCAAGAAACCCTGCGGATGTATCCAGTCATTCCAGGGCTTTTCCCACGCATTACCAAATCATCCATAAATATTGCAGGATACCAGTTTCCTCCTGATACAACCTTAATGGCAAGTATCTACCTCTTGCATTATCGGGAAGACTTGTATCCTAATCCTCAACAATTTAAGCCCGAACGTTTTTTAGGACGCCAGTATTCGCCTTGGGAGTTCATTCCTTTTGGTGGTGGAAGTCGGCGATGTTTGGGATATGCCCTGGCTCAGTTAGAAATAAAATTAGTCCTGGCAACAGTTTTATCCAATTATCAACTTACCTTAGTAGAAAATAAACCTATTAAACTGCAACGACGTGGATTTACCCTTGCTCCTAATGGTGGAGTTCGGATGATGGCTATTAAAAAACGATCGCTTTCTCAAGTTTATCCAAGTTCTGTTTCAATTTAGCGATCGCCTACGCCCTTACTCCTCCGTAATTTTATGCTCTACTGTCAAAACTATTGCAAGGCTAAGGCTATCACTTTCACTTTTGAGGGTTTGTAGTAAACACTTTAGTGCTTAGAAAATAAGGACTAAAGTCCTTACTACAAACTTGCTTAACTACCAATTTAAACTTGACCAAGCTCTGTTGGGGCGGGGTATGGGGTGTAGTGAAAGAAATAGCCCCAACAACCTTCTTCGTTCAAGCCCCGTCCTTCAAGGGCGAACGCATTGGTCGGGGTTTCAAGCCCAGACCTTTGCCGTCTTCCCTACACCCAACACCCTACCCCCCACACCCTTCTTACTGACCTTATACTAATTTGAAAAATTATTGCGACAGATGGAAAACTGAAACACTTATCCAATGGATGGTATATGCTGTGCTGTTTCTTGAATCCTTGTATTTAGTCGCGTTACGGCTCGTAATTAAGAAGAACAATCCCACAGTCAAATGATGTAGCTCTTACTAATGTCAAATATTGTTTGCTATCAAGTTCTTTAAAAATTGTCATTCCGTCAGCAATTGCAATTGGATTAATTAATAAATGAAACTCGTCAATCAATCCTTGTTTGATTAGAGCCGATACAAAGGTCGCACCGCCATAAGCGATGATATCTTTACCGTCTTGTTTTTTTAATTTAGTGATTTCGTCAACAAGATTGCCTTTTGCTAAAACGGTATTGTCCCATTCTGACTTATCAAGCGTTTTGGTAAAAACAACTTTGTGTGTCCGTAAATTTCTTACCGGCTGTAAACTCCGGATCATCGGCATTTGCAGCCACGCTACCCCAGTAAGGAATGAACCCTTCGGCAAGTTTTCGTCCAAGAATAATGCAGTCAACAGGTTCAGTTATATCTTTGACATATTGTTTTAATTCGTCGTCCCAATTCCACGCCATAAAGTCCATTTCGCCATTTAGTCCGGCAATGTATCCGTCAACGGTCATTTGTACTTGAAGTTTTAATTTTCTCATTGCCGTGTTCTCCATTGTAATGAATTAGACTAATTCAAAAAATGATTGCGACACATGGATTCACACCAAGCCAGACGCACCAAGGCAATTGCAAATCCAAAATCTAAAATCCAAAATCTAAAACGGTATTACTCTGGTAATTCACCAAATCTTTCCCGATAGCGAGCAAGCATGAACTCCATTTGGGCAAGTTGTTGCTCGGCTTGTTCGCGCTGCTGCTCGGCTTGTTGACGCTGTTGCTGTTCTTGGTGTGCTACTTCTTCTGGCGTGGGCGTCAGTTGTCCATCGGGAGTGAAAAAGCGCAACTTCGATTGATAAACTCCCAAATATAACTGCAATTGCTGACTCCATAACCAACCTGCTTCATTTGCTTGCAGTTCTTGATAACGACCATCTAATAAATGAAATCCTTTAAATTCTAAACTTACCGGATCAAACCAAAAATAATCAGGAGTCCGCCAAATATCTTGATAGATTTCCTTTTTCAACCCTCTATCAGTAGCAGCTGTTTTGTCAGAAAGAATCTCTACAATTACATTTGGGTATTTGCCATCTTCTTCCCAAACTACCCAGCTTTTGCGTATTTTACGTTGGGTATTTAAAACTACAAAGAAGTCGGGGCCTCTAAATTGCTCAGACTTGCGTTGACGCGGACTGTAATAAATCGTCATGTTACCGCAAGCGTAAAAATCTTGACGTTCCTGCCACAACCATTCCAAACACTGAATCAACAGCAGTATTTGCCGCAAGTGAAGTTCTGTTTCCAAAGGTGGTTCATCACTGTATAAATCACCAGGAGGAAATATAACATCTTCTGGTGTGTCTTCTAAAATTATTCCTAAATCTTGAGCAGAAGACATAATAATTTCTCTTTTGACAAGATAAATCTAACTTAACCCAATTGATTTTTAAGTGCTGAGTGCTGAGTGCTGAGTGCTGAGTAGTAACAAGTATTTAATACTTTACGCCCAGAACTGAGAACTCTTTCCTCAGCCATCTATATAAAACAATTATAGGGTAGGCACTGCCCACCCTACTCATTCATAAGTTACAACTCAGAACGGGCTAAACGCCCCGCTACCGCTAACGGTACTCAGCACTTAGAGGTTTCTACGACTATAAGTCTTGCTCACACAGAGTCACTGCTGTCATAGAATAATTTCTACTTAAGTCGATAGCGATTGCACGAAAGAAATTGTATAATTTGATTCAAAAATATGCTTGAGGATGTGAGATGAGCGATAACCGAGTAGTATTGTGAGTGGTGACACAGATTTGATTAGCACACTTTAAAACTTTCTCAACTTGTTTTGGTGCTTTGATTTTAGTAAATAGCTGAATCGCTCGATCGAAATTTATTTGACTCTCATCAGGTTTCGACATCTTTTGATTAGTTAAACCCAGTTGAAAATAGGCTTCAGCTAGATCGCATTTAGCACCTATTTTATCCAAAAGTTCGATTGCTTCTGTATGATTAGCAATAGCTAATGCAAAATCTGTTTGTTGCCGATGGATTTCTGCTAAACCATTGAGTGTTTTTGCTTTTACTTGCATATAATGACTTTCTTCAGCAAAAGTCAAAGCTTGGTGGAATATCTGATTGGCCTGAGAAAATTTGCCTAAATTGACGTAGGTTTGACCCAAAATTTGCATAAAATAGACAAATCTTCCAGTCTGTTCTATCAGTTTTTCGTTCGTAATATTTTGATAAGCTACATCTGCTAATGCAGATGAGGCATCAGGCAAACCTAAATAAGAATACACCAAAGCTAAACAGACTGAAGCTTTCTCTGCCCAGCGATGATGCTCGGTATTTTGAACTAAATAAATTACTTGTTGAAATAACTTTGCGGCTGCCTTTAGTTCCCACAAATCTATTTTGTAAAGACCAATACTTAATAAAGAATCTACCTCTAGCATCCTCAAATAGTAAACTGTATGTTTATTTTCTGGCTGAGGTACAAGTGATTTGAGTGCTTGGGTTGCTAAAGTAATAGTCTTTTCTTGACAAGCGATCGCTTGACCAATTTTACCTGTTATCCAATATAAATCGCCCAATATATTGTAAATTTCGCTGAGATTTTGGTCATTTTCCAGATTATTAACAACTCGATTAATTGCTGCGAGTATCGGTTGAATTAAACCCATACGATACAACGTACTACCAAGAGGCAAAAACTGCTGCCATTGATTATTTCGGCTTTTTAAAATGACCTTACCCGCCAACTCAAATTCATGAATTTCTATATAGTGATAATATGCTTCTAGAGCTTGCAAAGCATCTTTAAAAGTTTCAATTTGTTTAACACTAGTTGTCCAAAAGTCTGCGGCTTTGTGGTTGGCGGTTTCCCATTCATCGGTGAGGCGTAAACGTGCGATCGCCTCTTTCCGAATCACCGGATGTAGCCAATATTCACCTTTTTCACACTCCACCAAAGACCGATTTCTTAAGGAGGCAATAATTTGGCGATGTTCAGTACGTGGAACATCCCAAAGTAAACAAAATAACCCTTCTGATGAAATGCTGGGTATATCTTGGTAACGATAACATCCCAAACGGCAAAGCAAGCGATAAGCTTGAGGATCGAGGGTTTGTAAACGATTGATTTGACTAACGGCTAAATTTTTTAAGTCGGTTGCGGCCAACGGATCGGCATGATTTTCTTGCCAATAAAGAACCATGTCACCATCAAAATCCTCCTGAATCGAACCGCAGAGAATTCCCATTGCTTTAGCATTACCGCCATAAGTGCGATGCATGATTTGCAAGGTTGGCGAGTTGATGTCTAACCCACGGTTGCTAAAAAACTGTTGCCATGCGCTTTCATCTAAGCCAGGAAGCCGATAGTGATTCACATTCAACCCAGGTTCACAAAGGCGATCGCGACTAGTAATCAAGGTAACAGATTGCACTCTAGCATCAGCTAAAATCCGCAATAGTTCTACATAGTTGCGGTGAGAAGCAATCAAGCCACCTTGTTGATCTAATGCAGGTTCGAGATTGTCAATTAACACCCCAATCCGCCGATTGTGAAGTTCGCGCTTGAGTCGCCCCAATGTCACCCCAAATTCTACCCCTGGTTCTCGATCGAAGTCTTGTTTGAGCCATTCCTCTACTACTCGTTCAGCGGGGGTGATATTTTGCGTTTCCTTCGCCATCAGCAGTTCCAAAACCAAGTCAAACCCCTGAGTTTGCAGATATTGCTGCGCTAGAGTGGTTTTGCCTAAGCCTCCCTCACCTTGGATAACAATCACTTTCGAGCCTTGATTTACCAAAGTATTCAGGTGAGCGATCGCTTCTGTTCGTCCAATAAAATTGGTATCCTCTAATTTTGGGGTGGGATTTTGGGGCGATCGCGAGTAATCAATCAGACTGGATGATATTGCAGTAGTTTTTCTCAGAACTCGCTCCAAAGTAGCGCGACAATTACTTTTAGTAATCTTTTCTCGCAATACTTTAGAAAGCAGCTTCCATAACTGAGAACCAGCATCCTTGGCGTGTCCTTCCGTACAACCGTAAGAATGAGCGATATCCAAGTATTTTCTACCCAACCAAACTTGCACAAGAATCACTTTTTGCAAATCGCTCAACCGTTCCCCAGTCTGAGGAGGAATTATGGCGTCTAACCATGCTAATGCTGCTTCAGCGTCCATTGTGTAACGACAAGGATAGTTCAGATTTTAAGGACAACTATAAATTACTCTACAGTTATGCTGCTGGAGTTTTCTGATAAGATTCTGTAAATCCGACTTTTTTCCCGACTTTTCAGAATAAAGCTTTCTCATCTAATAAAATAAAGGTCATTAGGTGATCTCAGCACCATCATTACTTATGGTGAAATCAGACCCCCGTCAATTGCCTAGCAGTGCTGAACTTCCTTGTTCAGACGATACCCCTGTGGATAACGAAGACCAGAACTTTATTCCCAACCTGCTTCTCTTTTTACTGCAATATATTTATTTGGGCAAACCGGAATGACTGGTTTTTCAGCGTGGATATGGGCGTTTAGCATACCACAGGGGTTAGTCCATTCGATTGTACCAGACGGATTTTTGAGCTTAGGTGTAGAACGCAGCAAGGAAGGTAAATCCCGTAAAAGCAATGTTGTTTGGGAAGAAAACAACATTGTGCCTATCTTGGCTTTAGAAATTGTCTCCTTAACTCCTAGTGGAGAATATGACAAAAAATTAGACACTTATGCCAAGTAAGGTGTACTGTACTACATTATTTATAATCCAGAGTATTGGCAACGCGATCGTCAAATTTTTCATCTGGGAATGGCACTCAACACAGAGCTTCAAGCCGGAAGTTTTCTAACTGAGCCAAAGACAACTCTTGCAACCAAGATTGTAACTGAGAATTAATTGAACCAAGCCGACGAGTTAATAGACGTATCACTAGCCTTAGTTCTGATTGTCTTCCTTGTTCAATTCCTCGTTGTCTACCTTGTTGAAGTCCTTCTTCAAGAATTTCTTAATAAATTGCAGATTCTCTCCTCAAAAACTGACGAATTAGTTCTGGCTTGAATACCAACCCTGCTAGAAGTTGGGTACATACCGAGATACTCTGCTTGGTGGCTTCTTCTTATTTAATTCTGTTTTGAGAATCTGGATATCCGTTGCCTCAGATGCGAGTAAGTAGCGGATAAAATCTTCTGGATACTGCTCAACCAGATATTTCAGGGTGTTGTCGTATGTCACTTTGATATCAGTTTGGACATAAACTTATGTAGAGACGTGATATCGCTACATAGTTTGTCCATCAAAAATTTAAGTCTAAGTTAAGTCTAAGTATTGTTTGTTGTTAGCGCTACTCTACGAAAAAGTTATGTTCGCGGATAGCGCTAACATTTAAATTTGGTGTTTTTTCAAAACTACAGTGTCAAAGATTGAGGGTTTGTCTCAATCAATTTTGCTAAATCTTGCAAGAACGCCGCAGCATGGGCACCATAAATAATCCGGTGGTCAGAAGTAATATTCACCTGCATCTGTTGACGCACGCCAAATAAACCGTCGGGTGTTGCTACCACTTGTGGGCGGGATGCCCCGATCGCTAAAATTGAACCTTGTCCAGGCGGTAAAATCGCATCAAATTTATCCACGCCAAACATCCCCAAATTGGACAGGGTAAAAGTACCACTGTTGTATTCTTGGGGCTGTAATTGTTTTGTCCTGGCACGTTCTACCAAAGACTTCCAAGTACGCGATAGAGAATATATATCTACTGCGTCTGCATTTTGCAGCACAGGTGTAATTAATCCGCCATCATCCATCGCTACTGCTACGGAAATGTTGATATCAGAATGATAAACAATTCCCTGGTCTGAATAACTAGCATTTAACAATGGGTGTTTTTGCAATGTCACTGCTACAGCTTTCGCCAGTAGCGCTGTCATTGTCACGCCTTTGGATTTAATTTGTTTATAAAGTTTGTCTAACCCATCAGTGGTAATTGTATAACCAACACGGAAGACGGGCACGGATATGGTAGCTACCATGTTCCGCACTACGGCATTTTGGAAGGTAGTTAAAGGTACGGTTTGACCAGGAACAGCCGCTGCCACGGGTGCGGATACTGGTGTCCGAGGTGCTGGGGGTGCAACTGGGGCGCTGGTCGGTACAGGTGCTGGTGGAGCAGCTGGGGCAGGTGCAGGTTGCTTGCCCTTGTTAGACAATGCTTCTACATCTTCGGCAACAATGCGTCCGTGGGGGCCACTACCTTGGAGTGTAGTCAAATCAACTTTGAGTTCTTTGGCTAACTTACGGGCACGAGGTGAAGCTACAAGCCTTCCTTCTTTGTGATTAGAGCCGTTTTGAGACGCTAAGGCAGGTGTGGCGACTGAGGCTGTGGCAGCAACTGGTTCAGGGGAAGAGGTAGGAGTAGCAGCCGCGCCGCCAGAATTGGCAAGAGATTTCGCCTGTTCAATTTCAGCTTCCGTTTCGGCGATGAAGGCGATCGCAGATCCTACCGGGGCAGTTTCACCAGCTTCAACTATGATATGGGCAAGAAATCCCTCATAAAAGGTTTCTACATCCATATCTGCCTTATCTGACTCTACAACCACCACTGTTTCGCCTTTTTCCACTTTGTCCCCTGGCGATTTCACCCAGGAGACGATTTTGCCTTCTGTCATCGTGGAACTCAGCGCCGGCATAAATACTTCGTGAATGCTCATAGGGTGGTTTGGAAATCAATGGTTTATGGACTTTAACAGTTTTTATCAGATCGAATTGTATCTTGGTGGGAGAGTTTTAGACTGTTTATATTTTAGGTTGGGGATTGCGAGTTGGAAATTGGGAATTGGGGATTCGGCATTGGGCATCAGTTATTCACTAATGACTCTAGTGGTTCGCCACACAAACTTTGCGTAGTGGCAAGCAGAGGGGCAGAGGGGAAAGAAGTTGTACAAATCTCTCCTCTGCTCCCCTGCTCCTCTGTCGACTCCATCCAGCATTTTTGGATTGACAGACCACTAGGAACCTAAATATGAGTTAGAGGTCTATAGTACAGAGCTATCCTCAATGGTTAGCTAATATCTCGATCTTGTTAGTCATTGACTTGCAAAAACCACCACGAGTTTCTCACAGATTAAATGGGATTGCTATTTAATATTCCTCATAACCACTACTTAAGATACAAGAGCTTCTCACGGATAGAGGATATGGGATGCGGTTCAATCTAGAATTCAAAATTGGTAATAAACCTATTTGAAATTCCTGTTTACTTTTATGTCGGCAAAGCTAAAATTCTTTTTGATTGTGATATTAAGTATCTCTGCCACGGCTGGTACTGGAGTTTATTTTATCCAGCACCAGCAATCTGCACCGATTGTTGAGACTAGTGATGAGCAAACCCAGCAGATGGGAGCAATACATCAGTCTCAGGAAGTTGCAGCATTCTCAGAGCGTTCCGATTATCAAACTATACCTTTAGAAAAACTTAACTCATCTCTCCAAGGCAGTAATCCTACTACCCTTGCCCTGAATGCCTTTGAGGAGATAGCAGTGGCAGGATCGCGAAAGATAGAGGTAGTTTATCCGCAACCAAATCAGGCGTTAGTGACGATTACGCAAATCAAGCGGGGTAATAATTCAGTCGGGACGGTTAAATATCGAGCGGAAATGACAACCTTTGGGCGATCGCTTTTTATTAGCTCACCTCCAGTATGGCAAATCGTTTGGGCTGGCTCCCAGGTGGAATGTTGGGCTGGGAGCCGCTCTCAAACTAAGTTAAATCACATCTGTCATTAGTCATTGGTTATTAGTCACCGATCGCAAAACAAATGACAAATGACAAATGACAAATTTAAATGTCGCCGCGAATTTCTTCTACAACGCCATCGCGCAGAACGATTTCGACTTGCATTTTGCTAATCAGGTTATCACCAATTTCCACCCGGAAAAAGCCTTCCATTTGGAATTGGTTGACTTCTTGATCTTGCTGGAGAAACTGCACTTGCTGGAGGTTTTGCAGCAACTGATTTTTCTGCTCTAAAAATTCACTTTTCTTTTGATTGACTTGGAGTTGGATATTGTCAATTTGTTGGAGAGTCTGGGGGCCAGGTGGTTGCAGACTCTGCTTTTGAATTGCTGCGATCGCTCTTTGTCCTTCAACGTCTAGCTGTTGCAGTTGCTGATCGAGTTGATTGATCTGGGTTTGCAGCTGCTGTTGTACTTCCTCTTTCCAGAGGGGAGTCACAATAACTTTGACGTTAACGACGCGTTTCAGAAGCAAATTAGATTTGGAGACATCCATAAATATTTCACGTTCACTCTTTACAGTTAGCAGGTGGAATGATCAGGCAAACATGCCGTCAATAATATCGCGATAGCGTTCCGTGACGACATGTCGGCGAACTTTTAGTGTTTGTGTCATCAAGCCATTTTCGATAGAAAACGGTTCCAAGATGAGTTTAAACGTTGCGATGCGGTCATCCGGTCGATAGCCTGGACGATTTTGGACTTCCCGATTCAATTCTTGGCGAAATAAATCCTGGATCATTCTACTCTCGAAGTCAATTTTTTGACTATCTGAGGAAGTCACCTGATTGTTGGGCGTATCCAGCGTTAGATTCTGACTTGCTGCCCATTTTTCTAAGGCTTCGACGTTGGGGACAATTAAGGCTCCCAGGCTGCGCTGATCTTGGCCGATGAGCATAATTTGATCGATGTATGGCGATCGCAAACACGCATCTTCAATCGGCTGTGGCTCGATGTTTTCCCCGTTAGTCAATACAATCGTATCCTTAGCCCTGCCAGTCAGCACTAAGTCATCTTGTGGTGTCAGCCAACCCAAATCGCCGCTATCAAACCAACCTTCCGCGTCAATTGCTTTCGCTGTCGCCTCGGGATTTTGGTAATAGCCTTGCATAATTTGCGGGCCCCTCAACAATACTAAGCCTCGCTTCTCTATTGGTAAAGGCGCTTTTGTCTCAGGATCGACGATTTTAGCTTCTGTAGCCGGGAGTGGTAGCCCTGATGCGCCAATCAAATTCCGCCAAGGACGCCGTACATGGGTGACAGGAGAAGTTTCTGTCAAGCCATAGCCTTGCAAAATCTGCACACCAATAATTTCAAAGAAATTATCTATGTGTCTGGGAAGCGCACCGCCGCCGCTAATCATCTGCTTAACTTGTCCGCCTGTGGCTTCCCGAACTTTGGCGTAAACCAGTCGTTCTCCCAAGGCATGGAGGGGTAGTAAAGCTGATGCTTGGATCTTAGCTGCTAATCGTTCGGCGGCTGAAGCATGAAGATTATTTAAATCCAATCCCTGAGCAGTTCGCTGGGCTTTGATATATTTGTCGCTAATGCCCAATAAAAATTTAATTAGGCGTTGTTTGTTGGCTGGTTGTTCGCGGAACTGCTTTTGCACTCCTTCATAAATCGATTCCCACAGCCGGGGTACACCAACCATGTAATTGGGTTTAAATTGTCTTAAATCCCCTTTTACAGAGCGCAAATTGGTATAAACTTGCGTACAACCTTGAGATAGTAGGTAATATTCAACAGTTCGTTCATAGCTGTGCCACGAAGGCAAAATACTGAGAACTATATCACCTGCATTTGGTTGCAATACTGTACCAAAGGTTGTCACTTGGTGCATCAAGTTACTATAAGACAGCATTACACCCTTGGGTTTACCTGTGGTGCCAGAGGTATAAATTAGGGTTGCTAAAGCCTCACGATTTTGCTTGACTGGCACAAAATTATGACTTTTCCCAATTTCGAGCAACTGCGAAAAGTTGAGTACCTTTAGGGTTTCGTCTGTTGGTGGAGCTTCATCGGAAAGTAAGATTACTACTTGAATTGGTAAATCGTTGAGGCGATCTTGTAGTTTTTTAAGTGTTTTTAAATCCTCAACAACTATTGCTGTACTGCCGCTATTAGCGATGATAAACAACAGTTCTTCTTTTTCGGCTTGGGAACTACGCACCGCATCAACGCCTCCAGCAGTCATGATGCCTTGATCGGCAATAAACCACCGAGGACTGTTGTCAGCAATTAGGGAAATGCGATCGCCTACCTTTACTCCCAACGCTTGTAACCCAGCAGCAAATAGTTGCATTTGCTCTGCCAACTGGGTATAAGTAATCGCTACTTCTGGTTTAGCGTGAGGGTTGCGGAGGGCAACAATATCACCAAATCGTTGAGCTGCCAAAGGCCAAATTTCTGGTAGCGATTCCACATTTGTGTAATCTACCAACCGCTTTAATGCCTGCCGTTCTCGCTCGCTGATGTTAGATAAAAAAGAAGACGCGGTTTGGGTTTTTGACATAACACCTTACTTAAAGATTTTAAACTGATCGTTTTCCAGCTTATTTTGTTATTACGCTACAATATCCATCCTTATTATCCACATACCCTTCTGTGTATGATAATTCCAGGAATTCCACGTTTATATTTACAAAAATTTATGTTAAATTTAATTTACATAGAGTGCAAGCAATGATTGTGTTTGCATCTAAAAACAGCGATGTCTACGACGGGCTACGCCTACGCCTATGTTTCACAGGAGATGATTACCTATGAATTTTATAGACGCCATCATGCTAACGCTGCTCAATATTGCTGCTTGCATAGCGTTACCGAAGATTTTAGCTATCCTTTTGGCTGATAAAACCAAACTTACTGAAACATTGGCGAATGGTTCTAAATTACAAGCAGCCAAAATTGAACTTACAAGTTTTCCTTATTGTACAGTTTACCCAGTAACAGGTAGTCAATACTGCAAATTCAGTCCTGATTTTTGTGCCAAGTGTTCTCCGAATTGATGGACTATTCGCCAGAAAAAGATCCTCGGTACTTCCGAAAACCAGTAATTCAATTAATTCTTCAACACATATTCATTCTCATTTCGACAGATTGAAATCCCCGACTTATTGAAAAAGTTGGGGATATTTTTGTTTGTAACTCCTGCAAGGATTCCTAAACTTCGTCCAGATTCATAGTTAAACTTATCTCTGTAGTATGCTCTTTAGGAAACTCACAGCAATCTGCTTCAGCATCACACACTAGCCGGACATGGCATGAGTTGATAACCATAAGGCGCGTATCGATCGAAGGTATTAAGATTTTCAGAGTTTACATAGTGTTACTACGAGAAAGTTTAATTAAATTTACATTGTGTAATATAAATTGTATTATTCTTGCCTACTTAGTTAGATTCAAGCAATTTTCCAGCTTACTCAGTATAATTACTAATTGAACTAAAGCTACATATATAACTAATATAACAATTATTAAATCTATTACATGACATTCAAGCAGCCTGTAATGCCCAAGCAGCAGGAAGTTGGCCAGTTTATTTAGAAACTTCACAAACTTCTAGTAGGCTATCAAGTCAACGATGCTGGATAAATCAGTTTATGGTCAAGACCTTAGTCCTGTGTTAATCACTTAAGTGTTTACTACGTAGCAGGGGTGGGAAAATTCTTGGCAGAAGCTTAATGAAATGGGAGAAAAAAGTAAAGAATTGCTAGAGAAGTATTTAACGAGTTAACCATTAAATGTAAATAAAATTACAAAATTTTCGGCAAACTCTTTTGATGGTCAACACATTAAACTATTAGTTCCAAATCACAGGTTTCACTATGAATCAAAAACAGATCGCAGAGTTTTCTCTCAAAGATGGCACGAAGTTTTTAGCTGAAGTTGATGAGCCAGAAAATAGCAATGCTCTTGTACGTGTTGCTAGACCAGACACAGGGCAAATGGTAGTTGAAGCTAAAAAGAAATTTGAGGATGTATTAGATCAAATACAACCTGTCGCTTCAGCAATTATCACCAAACTGAGTCAGCTTAATACACCTGCCAATGAAGTAGAGGTTAAGTTTGGCATTAAGTTAAATGCGGCGGCGGGTGCAATTTTTACCTCTGTAAGTGGTGAAGCTAACTACGAAATTACCTTGAAATGGAAGCAAGACAAGGCATAGTATGGTAGCGAATACAGATAATTATATTCAAACTTTTAGGTCAGCGATCGCTCGGATTTTTCATGCCAATGGTGCGGTAGTTGGTGTAGGTTTTTTAGTCTCTGGGCGAACTCGAAATTACATCCTGACGTGCGCTCACGTTGTTACTTCAGCCCTATCTTTACCAGAAGATATAGTTGAAGCTCCTAATAGTGATATTTATTTAGATTTCCCCCTAATTGCATCAGGACAACAACTAAAAGCTAAAGTTGTTTTTTGGCAACCCGTTGTCAGCAATGCATCAACCTCTGAGCCTGAAGATATTGCCGGGTTGCAAATTGAAGGGCAGTTGCCTAAAGAAACTCAAGCTATCCAATTAATAAGAGCTAACAATATTTGGCAGCATCCTTTCCGCATATTCGGTTTTCCTAACGGACATAATGATGGCGTTTGGGCCACAGGCGTGTTGCGAGATGGACAAGGAAAGGGATGGGTGCAACTGGAAGATAGTAAGGTAACTGGCTACAGAATAGAACCGGGTTTTAGTGGTGCGCCGATATGGGATGAAACTCTTGTAGGAGTGGTTGGGATGGCAGTAGCGGCAGAGAAGCGGCGAGAAGATATCAAAACTGCTTTCATGATTCCTGCGAATGTATTGATTGAAGCATGGAATGAAATCGGTTTGTCTATTTCATCCCATGCACATATCCAGAATATTCCCAGTAGAGTTCAACAACTCAAAATCAAAACTTTGCAACAACGCTTTGATGTTCTCAGTAGTGATTATGAAGTGGCTTACAATCAACTAAACTATACACTTAGTGCGAGCGATCGCAATATCATCCAACGCCAAATTGAGAGCATTTTACAAGAACTAGAGCAAGTAGAAAGCGAACTTAATACCATAACCCATTAATTTAATACCTAAATAAAATGACAAGCTCTGTAGATTTACGAAAGAACTATCTAGAACAGTTAATAGCCAATTTAAAAAGTGAGGTTGAAAGCCTCAGCAAGCAAATAGCTCGGACGAGTAATGATGTAGATAAAAATAAATTGCAAAGGCAAGTTAATGATAAATTCGATGAAATGTATAAAATCGAATCAGAGTTAAACCAGCTAAATCAACAATCTTTAGTGCAAGTTGAATCTGATAATATCCCATTCACTAATCGCGATGCTGCAATTAATGAAATTACAGCAATTAATTCTCCTCCTTATCGTCTGGTGACAGCACCTGAAGGTTATGGAAAAACAGAATTTCTCAAACAAATACTGGGACAGTTTCAAGAATTGCAATGGTGTTGTGCTTACGCTCCCATCTCTGGTTATGAAACTATTGAAAACTTAGAAAACCGATTAGCAAATTCTCTGCAACTTACGCTCCCTGAAGGACATGATTTAAATTGGGGAGAACGTTTAGGCTCACTATTGCATAGAAATTGGGCTAAATGGCAATCACAGGGCAAAAAAGGTATTGTGCTGCTAATCGATCTGGATGGCTGTGCCCCACAAAAGCAACGTTTAAATGAACTTTTTAATGATTTTAAGGAATTTGCCTGGAGAATTGAAAAATGTTTGAAAGAATTACAGTTCTTTAAAGATAATTCGCGGAGACTTCGAGTTGTGATTGCAGCTCGTTGTTTGATCGATCTTCCATTAGATCGGACTTTTCCTAAACTAATACTCTCTCCTTTTAACTGGGAAGTAATTCAGGATACAGCAACAAAATATCTCAAGCCTATAGAGATGACTTCTGAAAGTCTTGCTTTACTAGCAGGACACTTACTGTATTTAACTGGTGGACATCCAGGGGGAATTGCTGAAGCACTAAAAGTTTATCGAGATGGTTGTTACACAGTTAGTTGGCTTTTAAACAGTTATGGCAACCAATTATGGGAAAAAAACCTCAAAAAGTGCAGAGATCAGATTAAAGAAAGTTTGACAAAAGAAAATAATCATCTATACGAATCTATTGAAAAATTGAGTATATTCCCTATACTCAATGGGACTTGGATATTAAAGGAAGCTGTTCGGAGATTTAACTTACCTTTCAGTGATGATAGTTTTAAATTAAATGCTGAACTGACAAAGACATCTATTTTTACTCGTGATAAAACGATTATTAAAGATGGGATGACACGGCGACTGTTAGTTATTGGTCTGCTCCGAGAAACCTCGCCTGATAACTTTCAAGAGCTTTGTAGCGAAGCGGCTCAAATCTGTTGGGAATATATTCACGAACTGAAATCAAAGAATAATTCTGCTGTTGCGGGTACTTGGTCTATGCAATATTTTTTTCAAAGTCTTCAAAAACACGCTGGATTTATCAATTTTGGCCCAAATAGTCTGGCTTATCGACAAGAACTCCGTAATGATTTCTTTGATAAAACTGTTGAGGAAACTCTGGGAATATTTCGCAATACAGATCGAGAGCAATTCCATGAATTTATTTATACGCTTAAATCTGAAGTAGAAAATGATTGGGAATTTCAGTTTGTTGTCAATTACTATCTACACAATGACGAATATAATGACGCACCCTATCGGTATTTAATTCAGAAGCTTGATGAAGCTATTCAAAACAACTAACAATTAAATAGGAGTCTATTATGTCTGAGCTAAATAAATTAGAGTTTGTTGGTCGTGCAGAACATCTAAATCGAATTATTTCCCTTGTTCAGGAGTCTAATAAACTGCGTGTAGTTTTAGTAGAGGGTAGAGGTGGAATTGGCAAAACTTGGTTGCTTCATGCATTAAAATCCCGTTTAAACCAAGTTCAAATTGGCACAAGTGAAATTATTGATTGCGATATCCCTGTTTTTAATGATGCAGAAGATTTATACACTCAAATAGCCAAACAATTATATTACTATACATATAAAGAATGGTTGCTGCGATTACGACAACTGCGAGAAGATGAAAACCGCCTCAGTCAAATTGCATACGAACAAGAACGCAGACAACTTGAAAAGTTCTTGGTCGATGAAATTAATCGAAAATCCAGCCAGCAAAAATTAGTATTTCTAATTGATACGGTTGAGAAATTAGGACAAGCAGATGTCAGAGAGCAAGTTTGGGAGTGTATTGGCGATTTATGCCATCAACTAGAGAATGCCGTGTTTATTTTAGCAGGTCGTCCTACCATTGCTCATCAAATTCTAGAAAAATCATTCAAAGAAGAAGAATTAACTTATTTGGAATTAAATGAATTTACTCATGAGGACGTACAAACATACATTCGTTGCAAGGAGGAGCAGCTTCACTTTACTCTCGGACAAGAATTGGTTAAAAAGATCATAGTTCTTTCTGGTGGTAGCCCGATCATGATTGAATTTGGAGTAGAGTATGCTTATCGAGAAGTCATACCAGATTGGTTAGAGAGTGAAGATATAGAAACCATTCCCAGCCGGTTAGAAAAAACTGGTGGATTTGAAGCTGAGATGGTTCGGCATATTACGCAGCTTCGGACATCAATGGATAGGTTAACTCTATTACTTTCACGTATCTACCCATTAGATAGCTTTGATATTGCTAATTTATTAGAACTATCTACAGAAGATGCTCAAAGATTATTTATTGATGCACAAAGCTACTTTTTTATCAAACCAGTAATCGGTGGTTCTCAAATATCATTACATGATATTGTGCGAGACTTAGTTGAGAAATATGTATGGGCTGATATTGACCCCGATTTGGAATGGAGAAAACGAGATAGTCGGATTGCTGCCAAATATTTCGAGCAAAAAGATTACGATTTAGGCCCACAAAAAAGGATATTGGAGGTTCAACGTTACTCTGATGATTCTCAGAAAGTTGCTAATATCGAGTTTATGATTGAAGAAGTTAAGCAACTGCGAGAATTCAATACTACGCGATGGCTCTGGAATGCTTTATATGCCGATCCGATAATCGGCTTTGAAACTTGGCACGAAGTTACTGATAGGATACGCCGCCAATCGAAAAAATTTGGTTTTGTAAATCAATTGTTGGCAATTGCCAAACAGTTTGAAACAGAAATAAATTCCGATCAAAAATTCAAACTGATTATTTTTGAATCAAAGATTGTTCACGCTCTTAAAGATAAGAGTACAAAAGAAAATGAACTAGTAAAGCTGGAGGGAATGCTATCTGCTCAATCTTCTAATTCTTCTCATCAAGCGGATATTTACAATGTCTTGGGAATGCTAAATACCAAGTTACACCTTTATGAAGAAGCTTTAAAATATCAGCAAGAGTGTTTATCCCTAGTGCAAGGCAAAAAGCTATCATACGCTATTCCTGCTGTAGCTAACCTAGTTGGTTATCTGCATCGACAACTCAACAACTTTCAGGAAGCTGAGAAATATTACAAACTAGGTTGGGAGGCTGCTATGGAAATTGATACTCCTGACAAAGGCTTAACTCAAGTTATGGCTAGCATTCAGAATAATTTGGGATTTTTGTACGGACAACAAAAAGATTATGTAAAGGCTGAACAATGTTTTAAGGCTGCTATTGATATGTGGTCGAGTGTTGAGAGTGAACGCGAAATAGCCAACGCCGAAATTGCCTCTGCTACTATTTTGGTAGATAATGGTAATTATGTTAAAGCTCAACAACTACTTGAACGAGCGTTAAGTCGTTGTGACAATGAAGAAAACGATAATCAAATATTGTGTAGGGCATATTTTCAGTTAGGCTTAAATCAGTGGTTTAGTGCTGAGGTAGTAAATGAAGCTGTTTGGGATGTGACACAGGTGCAGTGGGATCTCAATGTCCTAAGTCTTGCTCAAAATGCTTTAGAAAAAAGCCTGAAACTGGCAGAGAAATATGGACTTGAAGAGGAATTACCTGGAATTTTGCACCAAATTGCTAGTGTCTATTGGCATCTTGGGTTTCAAACAGGCGATCGCACCCTACAAAGCCAAGCTTTAAAACTCAACGATCGCTCTTATCAGACTAGTTTAGAGTACAATGACATGCGGTATGCCATCGATAGCCTGGTAGGTAAAGCAGAGTTTGATTATTATGCAAAAGCCTACGAGCATATTTCCGATTATGCACAAGAACTTAGCGATCGCTTCCAATCATATCAAAATATCCATACACTATACTTTGGCCGCATGTTACGCATAGAAGCTGATGTTGCATTTCAACAAGCTAACTACAATTTTGCTTTTAGTAAATATGCTCAAGGAATACCCCAAATCTTTCAACATGGAGGTTTCGGCCCGTATTCGATTAAACATGAGCTAAATCTGCTCCAAAAGAAAATTGAACGATTGCCTATAGAACTTTCTAAAACCCTGATTCAGCAACTAAAATCTCAGTGGAAAGATCATAAAGCTCTCAAGGAATGGTGCGATCAACAAATGTTTTTGACTAGAATACGTGCCACAAAACAGCCATCTTCTCATGCTTAGTAAAAAAATTGATCGACCCCAAATTTTAGTTTCTCTTAATTCTACTTATGTACCAACAGGGCAATGCGACTGTGATGGAGGGGATTGTGCCTGTGACTTCTCCCCTTTAACAGAATTAACCTCAGATTTTCGATTATCTTTGAGGATGTCAGAGACAGAGTTTGTGAGAGTTCCAAATTCGCAGATCGTGAATTTAAATGATACTTATTCTATCTGTTTTGGTACTTATCATCAAGTAGCAGTTCTGAATCAATCAGCGATATTTTTACTCAAACAATTTACAAATCCTCATAAATTAAATGATATTGCAATAGAGCATCCTGAGATTGACCCAATAAATTTACAAGAAGCTATTCAGGAACTATATCAAGCACGTTTAATTGCACCCAATAATTATTCATCATTTAACTTAAATGAAATACCAGAAACTTTAACAGCATGGTTGCATATCACCGATCGCTGTAATTTAAGATGTGACTATTGCTATCTTCCGCACGAAGCAAAAGATATGTCAATTGATATAGGTAAAACAGCTATTGAATCTACATTTCGCTCTGCAACCTTAAATAATTACCGCCGCGTCAAACTGAAATATGCAGGAGGAGAGGCATTACTCTGCTCTCCTTTAATTAAGGATCTCCATTTGTACGCTCAATCCCTTAGCAAAAAAACAGACATTATATTAGATGGAGTGGTTCTCAGTAATGGAACATTAATTACGCCTGAAATTATTGAGATGCTACAAATATTGAATCTACGTCTCATGATTTCACTAGATGGATTATCAAATTTCCACAATATCCAACGTTCTTATGCAAGCGGAAAGGGATCGTTTATAGATGTGGAACGAGGTATTAAGATTGCCTTGAAAAATGGTATTATTCCAGATATTTCTATTACAGTTAGTGGGCGAAATGCAGAAGGATTGCCCGATCTTCTGGAATGGATATTGGAATATAATCTGCCCTTTAGTTTAAATTTCTATCGAGAAAACGAACTGTCAGCTTCTTATGAAGACTTGCAACTAGAAGAATCTCGGTTAATTGAGGGAATGTTGGCAGCATTCAAAGTTATCGAATTGAAATTACCTAATCGAAGTTTGCTAGGTTCATTGATCGATCGTGCTAATTTAGCATCTCCTCATAAACGAACTTGTGGAGTTGGACAAAGCTATCTCGTATTTGATTACAAAGGGCAAATTGCTAAATGCCAAATGCAGCTACATAAAACTATATCTGCCTCTAAAACTCAAGATCCTTTAACTCTTGTGCGACAAGATAAAGTAGGTATTCAGAATTTGTCAGTTGAAGAAAAAGAAGGCTGTCGTACATGTGAGTGGAAATATTGGTGTACGGGTGGTTGTTCTCTAGCAACCTTTAAAGCTACAGGTCGTTACGATATTCAATCTCCAAATTGCAATATTTACAAAGCTCTCTATCCTGAAGCTCTCAGACTAGAAGGGTTACGATTAATCAAATATAGTTCCCCAACTAAGTCATAACTAATTATACGGACATGATAAAATTTTAATTTTTCAAATTTTGATAGATATATAGCGAAGAGATTGTATTTAAATCTACTTCTTTAGGCTCATCTTCATTCGCATTAGTATTTTTAAACAAAACTGTAAATGCACCAGCACCTAACCTATCTTGAGGAAATATCCGATAACAAGGCATCGTCGTTAAATGCGATTGATATTTGGCTAAACTACTAATTTCTATCGCTTTAAACTGGGGAAAGCGTTCCAGAAACCATTCACAAACTTGCTCATTTTCTTCGGGCGAATATGTGCAAGTCATATAAGCAAGATAGCCTTGTGGTGAAACAATTTTAGCGGAGTTAGCTATAATACGCTTTTGCCGATTTGCACTCTTGTTAATAGCAGTTGGGTGAAAACATCCGGGTGCTTTTTCACCTTTGGCAAGTAAAGATTGTCCAGTACACGGAGCATCTACTATGACTAGATTGCTAGAGCCGGGAAACATTTCGGCAAATATGCTCGAATCTCGATTAACCACCGCGCTAGGGCTAACCTGGCAACGCTTCAAATTAGAAATTAGCATTCCCAGACGTTTGCCAATTACTTCATTACTGATGAGTAATTCAGGTTTTAAAGCTCTCCAAGCGAAGATACTTTTACCTCCCGGTGCGGCACACATATCAAAAACTAAACGCACTGACTCAGGAATAGCTAACAAAGTAGTAGCTGCAAACACCGAAGAAAAATCTAAACAATAGAAATATCCTTTTTCATGCAAGGGATGCTTACCAGGTTTTTCTCCCAGAGATAAGCGGTCTATAAATTGTGGTTGCCAAGCTGTTGGTGTTTCCACTGCCAAAGGCGCAATATCTGGCTTTTCTTGACACCAAAGAATACTAGGTGAAAAAGGTTGAGGATTCATTAAAGCCTCAATAAATTTTTCTTGCTCATCTAGATTAGCGAACAAACGCCGCGAGACTTTAAGTAATAAATTAGAAGGTTTTTCCATCAAGATTATGAATTAGGAATTAATAGAAGTAAGTTGTATCTGAATCAAAATAAAACTGTTACACAAGAACAATGTAATTAAGGCTTTTGGCTTCATACTCAAAATATAATGACCGCCATTGGGAACGCAATGGCCAAGCTACCCCACTGCACCGGAGAAGGTCATGTTTTTAGATAGTTTTCAGGACAAATTACGCAAACAAGCACAATTATGGAGGGATGAAGGATTAATTAGTTCTTCGCAGTATGAGCAGATAGCAGAACGTTATCAATTTAAAAACCTGGAAGCTGCTGCACGCGATCGCAATAAAGCGATCGCAATTGCTATCGGTAGCATCCTTTTATGCTTAGGCATAATTACCTTTGTATCAGGAAACTGGCAGGGAGGATCGCGAGAAGTCAAATTTATTCTGATGATGAGTTTGTTTTTTGCGATCGCCATCACTGGATTTTACAGTTGGAGGCCACCTGAAGGAAAGAAGCCAGAACGAAGCAAACGCCTACTGGGAGAAGGGTTGTTAATTTTAAGCGCCTTTATCTTCGGTGCAAATTTACTGCTGATGGCCCAGATGTTCAATATCATCGGTTCAGCTTCTCAACTGTTTCTCGCTTGGGGATTCGGTGTTGTAGTCATGGCCTTCAGTTTGTCCTTAAATTCTTTAGGAATTCTATCAATCGTCCTTGTGGAAATCGGCTACTGGACTGGACTAGAAGACTTATGGTACGCTTCAGGTGAGTTAACTTGGTCGCGGCTAGTAGTGCAACATCTGCCTTTGTTGGCATGGCTGGTATTTGTACCCTTAGCCTACTTCTGTCGATCCCGTTGGATTTTTGGTCTAGCAGCCTTTGTTTTTGCTAGTTCCTTACAAGCTAACCTTAATCCACTGCCATTGCTAAATTATGCTGATATAGCCCCTTGGGTGGCATCTTTTGCTTTTGCACTGCCACCTGCATTATTCTGGAGTTATGATGATTTACTGTTTCCAACCATAAATTACAGATTGTTTCAATCTCTAGCCCGTAATTTAGCGTTGGTATGCTTCGGCATCGTCTTTTACGTTTTGTCTTTTCGTTGGGTCTGGGAATCTCCAAATTATAGTTATAATCAGCCAACGAATTTGACAAACTTATTCGAGTCTCTGCCGATTATCGATTTGGGGATTCTCAGCGGCTTGGCGGTTTTACAATGGTTGTTTCTACTGCGCCAAAGAAATAATCCTCCGCGTCGCGAAGTGATTTTCACAACTGCTGTCATTAGTACATTTCTTGTCTTTATTGCAATAGTACCTTTTTGGCATCAAACTATCAGCCGGATTGATGAACTTGGCATTTTTATTTTCAATGTACTTCTTGCAACATTAGCCTGGGGACTAATTCAAGAAGGATTGAAATTAAGCAACAGAAGTTCCTTTTGGGGCGGTATGCTGTTAGTAACACTGCAAATTATCAGTCGCGTGCAGGAGTACGACACCGACTTACTTTTTAAGTCGCTAGTCTATGTCCTGTGCGGTTCTGCTTTAATTAGCGCTGGACTCTGGTTTGAACGCCGCCTACCTGGTGGTAGCTCTACAAGTAAAAAGTAGGGCAAAAGATGAAAGAATTCAGGAGTCAGAATTCAGGAGTCAGAATTCAGGAATTGAATAATTCCTAACTCCTAACTCTTAACTCCTAACTCTTAACTCCTAACTAAAAATCTCTGTGCGTCAAAGTTTTTAAAGTTTCTCTGCGTTAGTCCTAATCTCGTTACTTTTAACCTCTTCAAGACCTCTGCTTTTTAGGACTACGCTCATGACTAATACTTCTTCTGAATCTAAGAATAAACCCTTGTCTCCTGAAGCCGAATTTTCCAGTAAGGTGACTTTTCGGGATTACTTGATTGCTACTGAACAAAAATCGAATAAGCCCTTACCTTTTTGGCGGTTACTAGCTCCCCTGGCACTGCAAACAGGGCTAATTATGGCAGTACCAGCTCAAGCAGTTTATACAGACGTAACAGGTAAGACGGTGATTTTGCAAACCGTACCTGTAGACCCTAACAATGTGTTAGAAGGTAACACCTTGGACTTAGATTACAACATATCCCGTACCTCAAATTTGAGCAGATTACCTGGTTGGCAAACATTAGTCAGCAAAGGTCGTGGAAGTGGCCGAAGATTACCTGAAGGAACCAATATCTACGTGACTTTGCAAGAGCAATTCTCTACTGGTCGCGGTGTTCCGAGAGCTTGGAGACCGTTACGAGTCAGTAGCGATCGCCCCAGAACTCTTAGAACCAACCAAGTAGCCTTAAAAGGTGTTTATCAGGATGGTTCTGTTAACTACGGCTTAGAAACGTATTACATCCCAGAAAACCAACGGCAGCAGATTCGGAACGACTTACAAGCCCAACGCACCCGCAGAGGACAAGTACCACCCATTGTGGTAAAGGCGAAAGTAGATCCCCAAGGTAAGGCAGTGCCAGTTAGTATGTGGGTGCGCGATCGCAACTATCGTTTTTAAGCTGTTAGGCAAATAAAGAGTGCATGTTTACACTATGCCAGTTTTGTCTTTGAAGTTCTGAGCGCCGACTTCCGACGCTCAGAATTTTCTGTTTTTTATTAGATATTCCGTGAAAAAGAATATAGAGACGTAGTAATGCTACGTCTCTACAAAATTCTAGATAAAGCATATTTAATTTCACCAGATGTCTTATATATCGCTTATATTTAGAATGAAATAGCCCTGGATTACAGCAGAGAGTCAAAATAGTATATTTATAGTAAGATTATCAGCAAGTTTTTATTTACTGATAATATATGATTTTCCGGGGATTAAGTCGAAAAGTAAGGCTACTATTTACGAGATTTTTACTGCTAGTGTTCATTGCAGTAATTGTGTTGTGCCAACTCTCTCCAACACAACCCCAGTTAGTGCAGCAAGAAAGTAATTACGCAATCCATATTAAACAAAACTTTAATCAATCTGCTTCTTATCCCATTTACAAAATTCCATCTACAAACCTTTATAAGCCTATTGGCGATTGGGTAGGAAGGTTAATTTTACCAACGAAACAGCAATTACAAGATGGTTTAGATTGGGTATGGATAGAAGTACAATATGCACCACCTACAGCACAAAATTTGGTAGGTACAATTGTGCGTTTGGAGTGGAAAAAAAATAAAAATTTGCTTGCTTTGGAACAAGCCGTAACGCGAGATATAAATTTCACTCCTGAAGTGATTAAAAGCCAAAAACAAGGAAATATTCATCCTTTTCGACTAAATGGAGTTCGTCATGTAGGGATTTTACGCTCTTTGGCTGGCGCAAATCCTGATGATGAAACAATTGTTGTTTTAGATTCAAATACAATCATTGATGCAAATCAAGAAAAATCTATTTTGCAAATTGAACGCGAACCTATTTTGGCAACTGGGAGATTTTATGGTTTAGTAAAAATAATTAAACCAATTGAATTTCAATATAAAACTAGTTTATTTCCAAAGGAAAAGCAGTATAAAGATTATTTTTTGGTAAAACATTATAATCCTAATGCAAATAAATTTAATGGTATTGAAGAAACTATTCGCATTCCCCAACAAGTAATAGATTCGCGAAATTTTGCTCCTTCAAGTTCGCAGCAAATCGAGCGATCGCCTGCGGGTGAAGATGGTTGGTATATTTACGGCGCTGCCGATGCAAAGGGCGTATTTACGGTACGCGCACTTGCACCTCGTTCTCTGTTACAAATTCAACCCCATCAAATTATTACTGGTAAAGAATTAGGGCTAAATTACATCCAAGAGGTAAATTGGCAAAATACTGAGAAAAATAAAGGTAAATTCAATACTGTATTATTAAAGTCTGTAGAAGTACAAAATTCACAAAATCAATCTATATCAAAATGGCAAGAAGGCAATAAAGCTATTGTTTTACACCTATTTGGTGGAATTGGCGGACGTAAAGCTGAACCACTGGGAGTACCTTATACTATCACCGGACATTTTGCTTTTGGAATTGCAGAAGTTGTCCGCGACGAGTTTACTAACGAATTACGCTTCGAGACTAAATACCACCAAATTTATGCCCACAACCCTGATGGAATTATTGCCGGAACGCATACATGGGCTGATTATATGGGTAATTTACAACGTGGTTGGCTGGCAATACGTCCAGTATCAGATATTCTAATTAAATTCGACCCTGTAACGCAGGATTATGATTTTGATGGTGTCAAACTTTCGCCTTTAGAACAATTTCAGCAACAATTACAGATAACAATGGCACGTTATCGGGTTGGTGATGGAACTGGTGGCGCAATAGTATCACCTGCTACCTCATGCATCCAAGACGCAAGTCAAGCACTTTATGCTGCAATACTGGCAATTAAAAACCAAGTTGCTACAATTCCTCAGATTCAAACTTGGATACGCGCAAACCCCAATCATCCGCAAACATTACGCTTCCAGCAGCTAGTTGAATTAGGTCAATCTTTAGAACAACAATTAGCACCCTTGGGTATAGTTCGCGCTGATTGGCAAAGTCAAGCAGGTATACTCGCAGGTACGGGCATAGGAAAAACGACGAAACCATTTCAAGATGGTAGTATTTGGGCTGGTTTGACAACATGGCGAACAATAATGCCTAGACTTGCACACGACGATCTTGCCGCAATATTTTTAAAACATGGTGCAACTATGCAAGTATTGCGAACCAATCAAGTCGGTGGTTGGGAACCTAATATTACACCCATTGCTCCAACAGCACTTTTGGGACAAATTAAGATTCCTTTTACGAATATTTCACCACTTTCAATTCTTTTAAATCGCACTTTAGCGTCCTTAATAGTTCCGAGGCTGCAAGATTGGTTAGTTGTTGTTGCAATGCTGATAATTTATAGTATTCTTGCTCTACCTTATGGTTGGAAATTTGGATTTTTACAAATAGAATTGTGGTCTGCAAATTGGATTGATAAATGGTTGTTAATATTGCGTTGCTTATTTTTACCTGCGATTGTTGAAGAACTCTTATTTCGCGTTTTTTTGCTTCCTCATCCTAGCGAAATTACTAATTGGTTCCAATGGGCTTTGTGCGCAATAGTGAGTTTGTTGTTATTTGTTCTGTATCATCCATTCAATGCTAAAGCATTTTTTAAAGCTGGATATACCACCTTTCATAATCCTGTTTTTCTTGTTTTAGCTGCATTTTTAGGAATTATCTGTACTGTTGCATATACCCTTACAGGATCTTTATTTGCGATAGTTTTAATTCACTGGATTGTTGTAGTAGTTTGGTTAATTGTTTTTGGAGGAATCAGAAAATTAGATAATAATCAAAAAATTCAGAACGCTAAGGTTTAAGGAGGCAGGGGGCAGGAGGTAGGAGTTAATAATGCTTGGTTAAGGCTAAACCTTGATGCCTTTATTTAGCACCAATAAATCTAGGACAACCTTCCTCAGCCCCCTTTTATAACAACCGCAGAAATTTTTTTTGCGATCGCACTAAATACCAGTATTCCACAACACACTGCTAAGGCACAATCAGCACTGGGCAAGGGGAAAGGTTAATCACGCGAGTGGTAACACTATCATCCGCTCCCTCTTCAGTCAAGCCTAGCCCCCGACAGCCCATGATAATTAGATCTGCCCCAATTTCATCAGCGACATCGCAGATCGTAAAAGCTGGTTTGCCTTGCCTTTCTAGGGTTTCAGATTGAATTCCTTGCCCAGAAAATAAAGATTGGGCATTTTCCAGCAGTTTTGCAACTACCTCTGGCGACACCATCGGATCGTCGGCACTAGGCGCGTCTGGAGGTGGTTCTTCTACCACAGACAGCAGCACCAAGCGACTGCTGTACTTTTTGACTACGTTGGTGACAACATCAGCAGCTTCCCGCGTTTCCCGGCTTTGATCGATAGGAAATAATACCGTCTTAAATATATCTGTCACTTGGGTACCCCTGACTCCGGTAAAATCTTGATGGTTCTACTTTCAAAACAATAACAAAAAGGCAATCAGGAGAGTTTGGTGTGTCCAAAAAAAGTTTAGCAAGTTTATCTTCGGCTGATATCTCTGGGAAACGTGCCTTAGTGCGGGTTGACTTTAATGTGCCTGTGGACGATCAAGGCAACATTACTGACGATACTCGCATTCGCGCCGCTCTACCAACCATCCAAGATTTGACGCAGAAGGGAGCTAAGGTCATTCTCGCCAGCCATTTTGGCCGTCCCAAGGGTGTGGATGACAAATTACGCCTAACTCCCGTTGCCAAGCGTCTGTCTGAGTTACTGGGGCAAGAAGTCATTAAAACTGATGATTCCATTGGTGATGAAGTTGCAGCTAAAGTTGGCGCGTTGCAAAATGGCCAAGTGCTGTTACTCGAAAATGTGCGTTTTTACAAAGAAGAAGAGAAAAACGACCCAGAATTTGCGAAAAAATTGGCAGCTAATGCTGATTTTTACGTAAATGATGCTTTTGGTACTGCACACCGCGCCCATGCTTCTACTGAAGGTGTGACTAAATTCCTTAGCCCTTCTGTGGCTGGATATTTGGTTGAGAAGGAATTGCAATATCTGCAAAATGCCATTGAAAATCCCCAACGTCCTTTAGCAGCAATTATTGGTGGTTCCAAAGTTTCCAGCAAAATTGGCGTGATTGAAACGTTGCTGGAAAAATGCGACAAGCTGATCATCGGCGGTGGGATGATTTTCACTTTCTACAAAGCCCGTGGTTTGAATGTTGGTAAGTCTTTGGTGGAAGAAGACAAGCTGGAACTAGCGAAGTCTTTGGAAGCTAAGGCTAAAGAACGTGGCGTTGCTTTATTGCTTCCCACAGATGTGGTATTGGCAGATAACTTTGCCCCTGATGCCAATTCTCAAACCGTTAGCATTGAGAATATCCCCGATGGTTGGATGGGTTTGGATATTGGGCCAGACTCGGTGAAATTTTTCCAAGAAGCCCTTGCAGATACCAAAACGGTAATTTGGAACGGGCCAATGGGTGTGTTTGAGTTTGATAAGTTTGCGGCAGGTACGGAAGCGATCGCTCATACTCTCGCCGAAATCGGTAAAACTGGCACAACTACCATTATCGGCGGTGGTGACTCGGTAGCGGCTGTGGAAAAAGTTGGTTTAGCAGACCAAATGAGCCACATCTCCACCGGCGGCGGCGCTAGCTTGGAGTTACTTGAAGGCAAGGTATTGCCTGGAATTGCAGCTTTAGATGATGCGTAATACAGACGTTACAGCAATTTTCAGGTAATTAAACCATTGTCAGGGGCGCACGGAAGTGCGCCTCTAATGTAGATAGGAAAAAAAACTGTGGAAACCAAATGGCTGGAATGGGCACAGAAGTTACAAGCGATCGCTCAAAGTGGTTTGACTTATTCTGAGGGTGTTTATGATATAGAACGTTACAAACAATTACGAGCGATCGCCACGGAAATCATGGCGAATTACTCAAATGTAGAACACACCTATGTCCTCGATTTATTTAGCCGTGAAGTCGGATATGCAACTCCTAAAGTTGATGTGCGAGGAGCAATTTTTCGTGACGATACTATATTGTTAGTCAAGGAGCGAGTAGACGGCTGCTGGACTTTACCTGGTGGATGGGCTGATGTTGGCGAATCTCCCAGTGAGGCAGTTGTGAAAGAAGTATATGAAGAATCTGGATATCAAGCACGCGCTATCAAACTTCTAGCAGTCTATGACAGAAACAAACAGGGACATCCACCATTACCGTTTTATGTCTACAAGTTGTTTTTTCACTGCGAACTTATTGGTGGTTCTCCATCATCAAGTATTGAAACTGAAGAAGTAGGTTTTTTCCCTGAAGGTGCGTTACCAGAACTTTCTCTCGGACGTGTGACACCAGCACAAATAAATCGGCTTTTTCAACATTATCGCCAACCAGATTTACCGACAGACTTTGATTAGTAGCCCCTTCAATATTTAATATACTTGGTCAACTTTTTTAGGTAAAATACTAGTACAGAAATTTACTATTTACACTAATTAACTATATAGTTTGCTCTCAAAACAAATGCATAACAATGACTCAAATTACTCAACAACAACAGCCAATCCAGTACCAATCAAGACTCGGAATTGAAGTTCTGTGCGGTTGCAATCTCAACGACCTCACAAATCTAGAGTCGCGTGAATTAAAAGAATCACTTTGGAAACATGGCGTTGTAGTCGTCAGACAGCAACAGCTTACCGCACAACAATTAAAAGAATTTGCCAAGCAGACTTTTGGTGATTTTATGTTTGGTGTCCCTCCGAAAACATTAGATCCTGATATTAGTCCAGACTTACAAAGCCAATATGTCTATATATTGGGCAATCCCAAAGGGCCGGTTCCCGATCCAGCCGGGAAATATGCGTGGCAATGGCATCATGATAAAGATGGTCTCCCCAGTACAGAGGGACTGGATATGAACGCACTATATGTTGTGATGCTTTATGGAATACAAGTACCGGAAGGTGTAGATGGGCAACCTCACACTACCGAGTTCCTCGATATGGTAGAAGCGTACAATAACCTAGATCCTCAACATCAGCGGCAGTTAGAGCAGATGTCGATGTATCACTCGCCACCAATGTTTTCTAAAAATAGCAAGGTAAATGCTGATATACCGAGGAAAGTGCATCCCATTGTGTCTACTCACAAAGTCACTGGTAAAAAGGGATTATATTTAGGTTCAGACACTGCGATCGCAGTTGGTATGGAAGATCGACCAGAGGAAGCAAAACGTTTCTGGGAGGACTTGTTTGCGACTGTTCTAGACTGCACGCCAGTCTACTCTCATGTTTGGCAGCCAGGAGATATTATTTTTTGGGACAACTCACAGGTAATGCACAGAGGCAGACCTTACGATCCAAGGAAGCACCAGCGAATTGCCTTGCGTTTAGGTGTAGTGCAGACAGATTGAAAGACACTACTACAATGTCTAAACTAGCTAGTAATGAAAAGTTTGTAGTAAGCGGTAATCGATCGAGATTTGAGTCTTGCGTTGTGTGAAGTTTGCTTGTTTAAGTTGGAAAGCATCTTTATACTGTGTAGTTAGTATCATTGTTGGAGGCTCAATATTGTGTCGCTTCCCTTAATACACTGCACTCTGGAACTAATCGATAAAATCCTCTGTTATGTAAGCGACTAAAGTCAGTTTGCTGTCAGAGGTATGCGCATCTGAGCTGATTGGCAAACCCGGTGCTTCATAAACGGATTGGCTATCTTTCGTTTCTTAACCCAAAAAACTGCCGCAAGTGAGCTAGACCTTTCTTCCCAAGAGTAGAGAACATTGTAATCTGGGCTACTAGGGATTTATAGGAGCTGTTTTCAACCCCTGAAGATTTTGATAGGTTTCGCTATTTGTATAGCAACTTAGCCTAAAGCAAGCTCACCGTCTTTAAAACCACAGTGTTTGGCTTGTTATGACGAGATTTGTTATCTGTAATGACTGTAAATACTGATCGCATATGTACACATTAATACGTTCGCTGTCCGTGCAGCGCCTCATCACAGAGCAACTTCCTATCGTTGGAAGTGCTTGGCTCATAGCTGAGTTCTTCTACAAGTTCCATAGTTTCACTTTGGAATGCGCCGCATTCCTTGCGACTTGGTTCGTTATAGATGCAATCCTCTCGGTCTTACGTCATACATTCCATAGACGCACTCAGGAGTGAAAGCGGCATGACTTGTTGCAATGGACAACGAGACATGGAGGACGTGCGGGGACGGGATTCCCACAAGTCCCCTATGTTATGTAAGATCTGGCGCGTACTCTTTTGCAAAGACAAAGATCAGGGTGGTGATCCCTGTGTCGTCATTCCCGGCTCAATGATCAGGCGACCCGATCCCTGCATCTACAGCCAGTTCCTGCTGATGCAGCTTGGCAAGCCCGTGACATGGGACAATCCGGACGTTCGGATATTCCTTAACGGAGTGGAGCAATATACCTACAACCTAACCGCGGATACCGAGTATGAGGTACAGATAACTGTCCATAATGCTTCTCGCGACAAGCCAGCAAATGGAACCGCGGTACAGGTGGAGTGGATCGAATTCGGTGCCGGTGCTAAGGTCCGCCATCCGATTGCCAACCTCGTAGCAAACGTTCCGGTTTGGCCGGGAACCGCGGTCGTTTCGACACAATGGCGCACACCTGCGACACCGGGTCATTATTGCATCGAGGTCGATCTTGACCACCCCGATGACGGTAACCCCGCCAATAACCGAGGCTGGAACAATACTCAGGTTTATGCTGCCAATTCCCCAGTTGATCGACAATTACGTATTTTCAACGCTTATCCAGGCGACTGCCCACTAGTGGCCGAGGGCGGCGGTCCCTATCTAGACTACCGCCGTGCGATCTTTGGCTGGGGAGTGCTGGCGGCAATGGCTGCTATGTTTTACTCTCATGTGCTCCGCTCCCGTGTGCTCGACACCGACAATGTCTTTATCGGATATGCTCTCCTGATGTTGATTGCCTACGTGGTCGCGGCGTCACTCGGACTGGCTTACTATCGCTTGCACAACAACCGCTTGAAACCTCCCCAGGGCAAGCGCCCTACTAATCCGAACCGAATCAACTGCCATTTGGTGGAGATCGATGTCGATTCCCATGTCTTTGAGGACCAAATCGGTAAGAATTTCGATCCGGAAACCGTCTTCGCCGAGACTCCGCTGATCTGGCCGGCGCATGTAGAGCCGTCTTCGTTCGTTTTCCAGGCAGGCGAAGCATTCCGCGACGTGACGTTTCATACGGACGCGCCTGACGAACCAGGACCTCCGGGAGTCTTCAATGTCAGGGTTCGCCAAGGTGGCGAACCCATCGGTGGTGCAACTTTTGTAATTACCAGAGGGGATTAAAGATGGGCGGTTGTGGCACAAGAGACAATTTCTCCGGCAACTACGACGCCGGACGAGGCCAAGTGCTGAACTGGGTCGCTGGCGGTGCTGGCGTCGTTGGCGTTGCCGGACTGCTTTCAATCATGGAAGTAGGATGGGTTGGTGGCTTGGGTGCCCTTCTCGCACTCGCAGTTGTTGCAGCCGCGGCTGGCGCTGGCGCGATACTTGGCTTTTTTGTCGGTTTCGCAGTGAATTGGTTTGATCGGCTTCACGAGCAGGACCCATCCGAAATCACTATCGCAGGCTGCATTCTTTGTGCGGGCAAGAATTCGGGCTACCCTCCTTTCAATGATAACGACTGGACTTTCAACATCGGCGGCGTGGTCGACAGCGTCTTCACTGTGCAAGGTCCTGCGGGGGCTGGATTAACTGTGGATGAGGTGCGCACCCGTGGCGCACCCGGCGGAGGGCCGGCGTTTAAGACCTTCGAAGAAGTGGACGGCTCTTTCGTAGATATGCTGCATTGCGAGATTGGTTCGCGCATAGGCGACTACGCTGCGGTGGGTGCTGCGATTGGCTCAGTGGCAGGGGCAATCGCCGGTGCTGTGGCGGGAGCCGCGATTTGTGTTGCTGCCGGACTTGCCACTTTTGGCATCGGCGCGCTAGTCTGCTTGCTCATCGTTGCATTGATAATTGCCGCTGGCGCGTTTGTCGGCGGCGCAGTCGGCAATTCCATTGGTGCGGGCATTGGTTGGATTGCTGACCAAATCAATGATCTCGATGAGAGAGGCGAGGCTGTCAGCAAAGGCTGTCTGATGACGTTCACCGGACGCTGGGTGACCGATTCCAGTCATCAGCACAACGAAATCCACGATATTGAGCGATGTCAGTTAATCGAATGCAATGACTGCCACAGCGCGACAGGGTCATCGTCGAGTGGGCTCATCGCTGCTGTCGGGATTGGTCGTCAACCTACCGGACGTGATCCATGAAAACAAAAGGGTTGTGTTGCGAATGGCACTAAGAAAAGCTGAAATACTTGCCTGGCAAGGGGTTTAGAAAACTAATAGTTTTAAGGTCGGGAATCAGAATAATCTGCAACTCTCAGTTTGCGATCGCTGCTTCATTAGCCTACGTCTTTCTAAAGTGATGAAACCCTTGTAAATAATGCATTTGCGCTTTTCTTAGTGCCATTCGGTTGTGTTGCAAAGATTCTGGTTCTGTTGCAAAAACTTCTAAGTGACAAAGGAAGCGTAACAAATTGAGATGTTTTTGCCACATTTGTTTGTAGTATTTTACTGATTTAAAGGCCACTTATTGAGAAAATAGATGTGCCAAAGCTTAGTATTACGTTATTTATTCTCAATAACTTTTGCCTCTGATATACAAACTTTTGACTTTTGACTTTTGATATCATGTCCGGCTAATTAGTTATGATTCCCAAATCTATGCAGAAAGCCTAAAAACCCCTCTCCTCTGCTCCTCTGCTCCTCTGCGGTCTTAATGATAAGTCTTTAACCGGACATGATATGACTTCCGCCTTGCAGTACTAGGGCGTTGTCTCAGGAGTTGGTATTGATGTAGGTTCAGGTTCAGGTGTGGAGGTTTCTGTAGGTGTGGGAGTTGGTGTGGGCGTAGGTGTCGGGGTTGGCGTGGGACTTGGTGTTGGTGTTGATGTTTCCGTGGGCGTGGGTGTTGGTGATGGGGGAGCGATGGGATTTTCTGCTGTAATAGTGAGTTGATAATCTACTGGTTTCGTTGCTGTGGAAACTACAACAAACTCATAAAATCCATTTTCTGGTAATTTAGTTGACAAACTACGCTTGGTAGAATCTTCTAAAAATCGGATTTTGCCAGAGGGTGAATAGACTGATAACAAGACTTGGGAATTTGCTTCTAGCTTCAAGTCCAGAGATTGGTCTTTGGCAAGCCCAGCAATGAATACTTTACCACCACCAGGTTGGAGAGTACTGCTGACTGTTTTGCCAGTAGCCCCAGGATCGAAGACAAGTTTCTGGAAAGCTCTACCAGCAAGGATTGCACTGAGTTGATCGCTAACGAATCCATACCAAACTTGTCCAATGGGCTGACCTTGGAAACTTTTACCCCGTTGCTCAGGAAATACACGTAAGAATGCAGTATCTCCCAAATCATATAAAGAACGACTACCAACGTTGATTTTGTTGACTTCTGCTTTCCAGCGATCGCGTTCAGCAGTTGTGTAAGTTCCTAGTTTTTGGCGGGCATTATTACTCAGTGGTGCAAGCTTTTCTAGTAATTCCGAAGCTGTTTTATCCCACTCTGCGCGCAAACTCTCATCTTCAGGGCCATTGCTGAGAGTACGTCCTCGTAAACTGGGATTTCTATCCCAAAAAACTTGATTCACCAAGTTCACGTAGAAGTTAGAGTCAATACCCAACTGTTGACGGCGATCGCTTAATCTTTCTTTGCGTTCTCGTTCTGCTGGCGAATATTGCGCTAAAGGATCGGTTGGTTGTTCGCTAGTTGGAATGGGACTGGCTGTAGGATTAGGGTCGACTTGCCCGACATCTCGTCTGCCACTCAATCCCCACCAAATTAATCCCACACTACCAGCAACTAGCGCCGCTACCAGGAAGGTTTTTGTTGGTGTCCACCAGGAGGAAGAGGGGGAAAATGAGGGATATGCAGGGGTTGGCGAAGGTGGGGGAGGTGGAGAGACAGCGACGGTGGCGGATGTGGGTTGTGGTGGAGTGGGATATTGAGTTGGCGGATAGTTCGCTGGGGGTGAGTTAAGGGCTTGGAGTACTTGACGGGCTGAATGATAGCGATCGCTTGGTCTAGGAGATAGCATTTTATCTAATACCTGTGCCAAATCTTGACTCAGATTAACTTCCCGTCGCCATTGCCAACTGAGGGTATAGGTATCAATTAATTCTTGGGGTTGTTTTCCGGTCAGTAAAACCAACATTGTTGCGGCCAAAGCATACAAGTCGCTGTGGGGAGATACTAACCCAGTTTGCATTTGTTCTGGGGGTGCAAATCCTATTTTGCCTAATAAGGTTGGTGCTGGCGGAGGTGCAACCATACCGGGTTGGTAATATTCCGAAGCTACGGTTGCTACTACTTGTTTGACACCGCCAAAATCAATTAAAACAGGCAGTTTGTCAACAGTCCGAAGCATTAAATTATCTGGAGAAATATCTCGATGAATTACTCCTAGTGAGTGAATGTATTCCAACACTGGTAAAATTTGCTGGAACAATTGGCGTATTTCTACTTCTGTAAAGCGCAAACCCTGATGTATCCGGGCATTTAACAAAGAATTGTAAGTTTCCCCTTCTACATAATCTTGCACCAAAAATAGATATTCTTTTCCTCCTAAATTCAGCCGCAGCAGTTCGCGGAAACGGGGAATTTGGGGATGTTGCAGTTTATAAAGAACACTCGCTTCTCTCTCGAAGAGTTCTTCAGCTTTTTGGACAACGTAAGCAGTTTGAACTTGGGGGGAAAATTCTTTTAAAACACAAAGTTCGCGGAAACGGTTGACATCTTCAGCTAAATAAGTGCGTCCGAAGCCACCTTGGCCAATTTGACGCACGATCGCATAGCGATCGCCTAAAGTCATTCCTGGTTGGATACTATAACTCATGGGCGTATCCAACAAATTTTCGCCACACTGGAGACAAAAGCGACTACCTGGGGAATTTTCATGTCCTTTAGAACAATATATTTTTGTCATTTGTCATTTGTCATTTGTCATTTGTCATTTGTCATTAGTTATTAGTTACTCTTCCCCAGTCGCTTTATTTGCCAGATTGTACTTTACTGACTCGATCGGCGGCGATCGCATACCAAATTTGACCAAAAGTCTGTTGATTGAGTTTCCTACGCTGCTGATCGGGAAACAACCGATCAAATTTTTCATTTGTGTCTTTAGTCAACTGATCGATTGTATAGTTCCCAAACTGCCCCGATCGCGCTTCTCGTCTCCATGTATCGTAATCTTTTTGACTATAGTTCCCCAGTTTCCGACGAGCTGTTGTACTGAGGTTAGCCTGTTCTAGTTTATCCAATAAATTATCAGCCATATCAGACCATTCATCTCGTAAACCGGCATCTTCAGGTTTAGAGGTCAGGCTACGTCCTTTTAATTCTGGTTTTTTTGTATAAAATAAATCATCTACCGTGCGAATAAAAAATCCTTCAGTAATTTCTAGCTCTTGACGACGACTGATAATTTTCTGGAGGTCGCTATTTTTTCCTTTGTCGCCGACTGGTTTTCCAGTTGGAAATTGTGGGATTTGCGGTAATGAAGGTAATGAAATTGATGGGATGGTGATTGAAGTTACGGCCCGAATGGCTGCATTTCCTGCTGCTAAAGTTAATCCAACTAACGCCGTTACCCCTAAACTCATCATAAAAGGGCGAATCCAAACAGGGAAAGTTCTCGGTTGAGCAATCGCTTGCGTTTGCCGCTGGAATCTACTCACAACAGCACTGGCGTGTTGTCTTCCGGGAGCAACTACCATCGTCTTGATCTTGGTAGTAATATAATTACCTGGGGATTTGGTTCCGGTTGACGATGGTAAATCTCTGAGGATTTGCTCGGCTCGTTCGTAGCGATCGCTCGGTCGATAAGCCAGCATCTTTTTTAACACCGCCTCTAGCTTGGGACTAACTCGGATTTCCTTTCCCCATCCCCAAATTCCCTGATAGCTGTCGTATAATTTTTGTGGTTCTTGACCTGTGAGTAACACCAGTGATGTCACCGCTAAAGAATATAAATCACTACTAAAAAATGCTTTGCCCTGCCGTAGCTGTTCTTCTGGAGCGTAACCTTTTTTACCCAGCAAAGTGTTATTTCCAACCAACTTGGTGCGCCAAAAACCTTGAGAAGCTGGCAATTGCTTCACACCACCAAAATCAATTAGTACTGGCAAATTATCAGAACGCCGCCAAATTAGATTATCGGGAGAGATATCACGGTGAATTACATCCCGTGAGTGGATGTATGATAATACAGGTAAAATCTGTTGCAGGAGGGTGATTACTTCCTCTTCACTAAAGGTTTTTCCTTGACTTTCCCGCTGTTCTAATAACTGGTAATAATTGTCCCCATCCACATAATCTTGCACTAAAAAGAAAAAATCTTTAGTGCCTATCTTCACTTGTAGCGAGGTGTGAAAACGCGGAATCTGTCGATGCTGGAGTTTTTTTAGGACATTCGCTTCTCTCTCAAATAACTCTTTAGCTTTTTGTAAATCTTGATTTTCTTGTACTTGGGGTGCAAATTCCTTCAGCACACAGGTTTGATGGGATTTATTTATATCTTCCGCTAAATAGGTGCGTCCAAAGCCGCCTTGTCCTAGATGACGAATAATTTGATAGCGATTATCCACAACCTGTCCCACAGCAAGAGGTAATGGTTCACCACAATGGGTGCAAAAGCGGTTACTACCATTATTTGTGTGTTGTTTACTGCAATAGAGCTGCATGGTGCTGAAGGATAAATTAAGGTTTTATTGAATGACTACAACGCGCATACCCTCATTTTCGGATATTCTACGAATTATGAATTACGAATTACGAACTTGTATTGAGCGCAGTCGAAATATTACGAATTATTTTAAACGGTGTTGGTTCTACTTCAGGATAAATAAGCAAGCGTCATGAACGGCAAATCAAGACAGCAGCAAGTAATTAAAGCATTTGAAGATTTTTTGTCTACCCCCCTAGAAACCATACTGCAAAGGCATCTCAACACTCAAACTTCGACAGCTTTGAGTTTATTTCACGATGTGGCGGCGAATGTACCTGCCTACAAGGCGTTTTTAGCAGAAAGGGAAATTAATCCCGCGACTATTCAAACCTTAGAGGAGTTTCAAAAACTACCAGCGATCGCTAAACAAAATTATATACTGCGTTATCCCTTAGCTGACTTGTGCCGCAACGGACAACTAGAAGCGTGCGACATGATAGCTGCTTCATCAGGTTCCACTGGTAAACCGACATTTTGGCCTCGTTTTTTCACAGATGAACTCCAAATCGCCACACGTTTTGAACAGATTTTTCATGATAGTTTCTATACAGATACCAGACGTACCCTAGCAGTGATTTGTTTCACTTTGGGCACTTGGGTAGGTGGAATGTTTACCAGCAATTGCTGTCGTTATCTTGCTAGCAAAGGTTATCCCATCACTGTAATAACTCCTGGTAATAACAAAGAAGAAATATTGCGAGTTGTCCAAGAATTAGGTTCAGCGTTCGAGCAAGTGGTGTTATTGGGATACCCACCATTTTTAAAAGATGTAATTGATAGTGGTATCGCTCGTGGTGTGGAGTGGCAGCAATATCGAATTAAATTAGTGATGGCGGGAGAAGTATTTAGTGAAGAATGGCGAAGTTTAGTTGGCGAACGAGTTGGTTCACAAAATCCTTGCTATGATTTTGCATCACTCTACGGCACTGCGGATGCAGGAGTTTTGGGTAATGAAACACCGTTAAGTATCTGCATTCGCCGTTTTTTGGCAGAAAAGCCTGATGCAGCTAGAGCTTTATTTGGGGAATCGCGTTTACCCACACTAGTACAATACGATCCTTTCACTCGCTTTTTTGAAGTTCAAGATGGCGGATTGCTGTTCTCTGGAGATAACGGTATTCCCTTAATGCGTTATGACATCTTAGATACTGGCGGAATAATTAGTTATGATGCCATGCTGCAATTTTTAGCAGAATGGGGATTTAACCCGCTTGAAAATCTTCGTTCTGACGCTCAACAATCACCTAGAGGTATTCATCAGCTACCTTTTGTTTATGTCTTTGGGCGTTCTAACTTTACAGTTTCTTACTTTGGCGCAAATATCTATCCCGAAAATGTGACGGTGGGATTAGAGCAACCAGGAATTCAAGAATGGGTGACGGGTAAATTCGTGTTGCAGGTGAAGGAAGATGCTGACAAGAATCGATTTTTATCAGTGGTTGTGGAATTAGGAGCAGGGGTAGAGGGTAGTGAAGATCGAAGAGATGCGATCGCATCTTCTATTCTTTCACAACTGCTCCGCCTAAATAGCGAGTTTGCTAATTATGTTCCCGCAGAATATCAAACACCACAAATTACATTAGCCCCAATGGGTGATTTTGAATATTTTCCCATTGGGGTGAAACATCGTTATACCCGTCAATAGAGTTTGGTTTTGCAATTAACGGCATAACAGCGCCATTGCCCGATTAGCACTCAAACTGGATGGAAGTAGAATGCAGCACCCAGTACAGCATAGGTTGCTAGCAGCAACATCCCCTCTAACCAGTTAGAGCGACCATCCAAACTAATTAAGTTGGCAATGACGACTGCAATGATCACTGCAACAACCTCAAACAAGTTAAAGTTTAAATCCATTGGTTGTCCAATTACCTGCCCAACTAGCACAAGGAGCGGCGCAACCAACAAAGCAACTAGTAGACTTGATCCCATTGCAACAGATACTGCCAAATCCATATTGTTCTTAATCGCTACTCGGACAGCAGTTACATATTCGGCTGCACCTCCAACTAGTGGTAATAAAATTACTCCGGTAAACAAAGGTGTCAATCCTAGTCCTTTTGTTGCCTCTTCAACCGCACCGACAAAAATCTCAGACACGAACGCTATACCAATTGTTGCTACAAGCAAAACACCAACCCAAAGGCTCAAGTTTGGCTTTGAATGTTTATCTTGCTCTGTAGCGGCTTCGTCTTCAGAAACACCTTCTAGTTCTACAACCCCAACATCGTAGAGGTAGCTGTGAGTCTTCAAGGAGAATAACAGCGTAAAACCATAAACTACAATTAAAATAACTGCTACAAAAATCGACAGATTAGTAATAGCGCTTTGCTCGACCACATTAGATGTAGTGATCACCATTGCAGGCACTACAATTGCAGTTACTGCTAGTGTCATTGTCGAGCCATTGACTCGCGCTGCCATTGGCTGAAAAGTCTGCTCCTTATAGCGTAACCCTCCTAGTAACATAGATAGTCCCATTACCAGCAGTAAATTACTGATAATTGTCCCAGTAATGCTGGCTTTAACAATATCTACCAAGCCTGCTTTGAGAGCTACTAGAGCAATAATTAGCTCAGTTGCATTACCGAAGACTGCATTTAACAAGCCTCCGATAGAAGGTCCTAAAACCACAGCAATTTCTTCTGTCGCCTGACTCAGCCAAACTGCTAACGGAATAATTGCAACTGCTGAAAGTCCAAATACTATTAATGCATCCCATTCTAACTTTTCTGCCACAATGGCAATAGGAACAAAAACTAGCAAACCTATTGAAATTAGGTTTTTAGTTTGTATATTTTTGAGTGCAGTTGGCATGAGTATATAACTCTAATAATGATTACAATCGTTTAGTTCATTGAAATAATTGCACAATAGAAGCAATTTTCCTTGTCTGTAACACTTTCTAAAGAACTTACAGTAGATAAATTTACTTTGCCTAAAGGATCTTATCTGCTGCGAAAAATTTTGCTAACTGGCTAAAGATGGATGAGGCTGGTAAATAAATTAATCCCTTTGACTGCTGTAATTATGACTTGTTACAATTAAAGGCTGTTTGAAAAGTCCTATTCTCGGTAACAAAAAGTTTTAGAGCCCCCTAAATCCCCCTTAAAAAGGGGGACTTTAATTCCAGTTCCCCCCTTTTTAAGGGGGGTTAGGGGGGATCAATAAGTATCTAAAATCACAGCTAACTACTTTTTAAACATCCTCTTAGGAGAGGGTTAGGGATTTCCAATAAATAAATTATCCAAATAAACTAACCGCAGAGAGAGGAGAAATAGAGAAGATTTTTGCGTCAGTTGTAGGATATTTTTTTATTTGGAAGTCTTTTAATTAACTCATCGCGGCGATCGCAAAAACGATGCCTGCGGTGGTCACTGAGCTTTGTCGAAGTGCAGGCTACGCCTACGCATTCCCATTCTGTTTACAATCTCTGTTTTATTAGGTGCGATCGCATTCCCTGGATTGCGGAAAGATCAGACGCGATAGATTTACGAGACCCTTACGAGACGTGATGAATCATACCAATTCACTAAAATTCTGAAACAGATGTAAACCCTGAAAGGCTAGCTATCTCTAAATTTTTTAATTGCGAATTGCGAATTGCGAATTGGTATCACGTCTTTACAAGGGATTGCGGCTTCCACATTTCGCTTATGTTTTGGCTGGAGGAAGTATTTTTTTCCTACTCTCCATCTTTGACTTTATCTTGTTGATGCCAAGCTTGGTAAAAAGCGGGGTAGGGCATACTTTGAGCGCACTTCCAGATAACTTTGTAGCAATTATCAAATTGCTTAAAGTTATTTTTGTAATTTTCAGGTGATAAGTAATCCTTCAACACGGTGACAACACTCGGCATCTGTTTATCTAACATAATTTTCTCTAAGCTTGATGCTGCTTGCCTTCGGGTATATTCATCCAGTCGTGGTTTGCCAATTAACTCCACCAAAGCATCAATCGCTTTTTGGTTGCCAGGGTCAATTTTCTCTAAGCTTTCTACAGCTTGCCTTCGGATATAATTATCCAGTTGTAGATTGCTGATTAACTCCACCAAAGCATCAATCGCTTTTTGGTTGCCAGAGCCAATTTCCCCTAAGCTTGATGCCGCTTGCCTTCGGGTAGAATCATCCAGTTGTGGTTTGCCGATTAACTCCACCAAAGCATCAATCGCTTTTTGCTTGCCTGGGTCAATTTCCCCTAAGCTTGATGCCGCTTGACTTAGGGTATCATCATCC
>JADEXV010000325.1 GCA_015206945.1 Nostocales cyanobacterium LEGE 12452
TTGACAATTCTTGTAAGCAGGCTTTGATCCGTTCTTGTTTCTCTTGGTTCATTGTCAGCGATCGCACAGGGTTATTTCCCTTTACATTTTCCCATAAATGATAAATCTTCCAAAACTGGATGCTCCCGAAAAAGATTTGACGAATGCACTCAAAGCGGCTGATGTAAAAGTTTCAGCCCCGGTGAAAAAAGCGATTATGAATGCTTTAGCGGAACGTGATGGAACTGCTGATATTTGCACTGATAAAGATGGTAATCCTGAACCGGATACAGATTTGAGAGATTATGAAAATGTAGCGTTGAAGGATGATATTAAGGAGTATGTAAAGCGGGAAGTATTGCCCCATGTACCGGATGCGTGGGTGGATGAGACTAAGACCAGGATTGGGTATGAGATTCCGTTTACGCGGTATTTTTATGAATATGTGCCGCCTAGACCCTTGGAGGAGATTGAACAGGAGATTAAGGATTTAGAAGAGGAGATTCGGGGAATGTTGGAGGAGGTTATAGAGTAACTTATGAAAGCGTTAATTAAGAGTAACTTATGAAAGCGTTAATTAGCTGTGACCGAAATCTTCTATGGCTAGGACAGATGAAAAAATCGTATAAATTAATACCATTAAAATATGTAACTCGAATTAATGCAGATACTCTACCGGAATTAACTCCCTCCAATTTTTCAATAAAGTATATAGATATTGGAAGCATTAATTCTACTGGAGAAATCATCCAAATTAGTGAATTCATATTCGGGGATTCACCATCACGAGCAAGACGTAAGGTTTGTCAAGGGGATACGATTGTTTCTACTGTTAGAACATATTTAAAAGCAATTAGCTATATTGACGAGGATAATCCAAACCTGATTGCCTCAACAGGATTTGCTGTTCTCTCTCCAATACGCAATATTATATATCCTCGTTATCTCTATTACTGGATGCGCTGTAGTTTTGTCGTTGATGAAATATGTGCCCGTTCTGTGGGAGTGAGCTATCCAGCAACTAATGCACCTGAGATTGGTTCAATTTCTATTGCTAGGCTTCATATAGAACAACAACAAGCGATCGCCTCTTTCCTAGATCGCAAAACCGCAGCAATTGACACCCTCATAGCCAAAAAACAACGCCTTATCCAACTCCTCGAAGAAAAACGTACTGCCCTGATCAATCAAGCTGTGACTAAAGGGCTAAACCCAAATGTTCCAATGAAAGATTCTGGTATTCCTTGGATTGGCGATGTTCCAGAACACTGGAAAGTACTTCGTCTTAAGTTCATTGCTGAAGTAAGGGGCGGAGTAGCGAAAGGAAGGAATCTTAAAGATAAAAAAATTGTGGAACTGCCATACTTGCGTGTAGCTAATGTTCAAGATGGATATCTAGACCTTAGTGATGTAGCAACTATTTCGATTGAAGTAAGTGAAGAAAGAAGATATTTGCTTAAAACAGGAGATGTTTTAATGAATGAAGGCGGTGATGATGATAAATTAGGACGTGGTGCAGTTTGGGAGGGACAAATAGACCGATGTATTCATCAAAATCATGTATTTGCCGTCAGACCATTCAAAAGTATTAATCCCCACTGGATTAACTTAACTACACAAGCAAGTTATTTAAAATACTTCTTCCTAATAAGAGCTAAGAGGGCAACTAACTTAGCTTCAATATCATCTTATAACTTAAAAGAAGCTCCAATATTATTTCCACCACCTCATGAACAAGAAGAAACTCTGGCTAAAGTTCAGAAACAATTAGATAACATACAAAATATTTACGCAAAAGTGATATTCCAGATTAAAAAACTCCAAGAATATCGCCAATCTCTAATCACAGCAGCAGTCACAGGCAAAATTGATATCAGGGAGGAGGTTGCTGCATGACTCTGTGTGCAGTTTGGATACGCCACACACCCACAGGCGATCAAGAATTAGTCTTTGCAACCGATAGCTGTCTTTCTGCTGGCGAACGCTGGGAAGCAGGAGTAAAACTCTTTGAATTGCCCCGAAGAGACTGTTTTATCTGTTTTGCAGGCGAAACCAATCGCGCATACCCGATGATTCTCAACCTAATTCAAACAATCAATACTTCTCCCTCCCTGAAAAATCCGCAAACCGATTTGTTAGATATACTAAATCATACAAAATCCCTTTTCACCGACCTCGCCCAAGCCATTGACCTCAGTGAATTGAGTCGCGCAAACTACGACGATGCAAGAAGCGAAGCTCAATTTATATTCGGCGGTTGGCGCTGGCAAACCAGTGAATTTTCTGTGTGGCGGCTGTTCTACGATCTAAAACAAGAAGTATTTACAGCCCAACCTTACTTATTAGATGATTCTCAACCAGTCTGTTTCATTGGTGATCTTGAAAGTGACGATTTGATTTTAGAGCTTTACGAAGAGGTCGGCATCAAGGACATCAAGCTAGATATGCAACCATTAAAACTGCTCATCAACAAAATTCGGGATACTTCGCTTCTTTCATCTGGTATCAGAGGCGCACCACAAATCGGGAAAGTTTATCGCTCAGGAAATTGCAAAGTTTTTGGTGTTCTGTGGCAATCTAGTAATGGCAAACCTCACTATCAAGGTCGTCCCATTGTTGGTATCCAAAATTTAGTGCATCAGTATTTTGACCCCGATACCTGCGAACTCATAAACAATCTGCCTGATAAAAAACCAGACATAGTAAAATTTTTACATAACGATGAAATCAGTTTTGTCAACCTTTGCTACAACGAAGTAGATAATTTAAAGGTAGACTTAAATGAATTCCAACGCGGCAAATTACACGAAATTCTCCGTCAGGTTGCTTATGAGCAATTCTTAACCGCCGTGAAAATCATTGAACAGACTGAGGCACAACCATGATTGCAACTGTTCAGACAACTGAAAAAGCTTTTGAAAATGCAATTGTTCACGCTTTAGTGAGTAATGGTGGCTATGAAGAAGGCAATGCTAGCAACTTTATTAAAGAATTAGCGCTTGATAAAGTCATTCTGCTACGGTTTATTCAGAATTCTCAGCTAGAAGCATGGCAAAACCTGACAGACATTCATGGTGCTGAAGTTGAATCTAACTTCATCCAACGGCTGTGCCAAGAATTGGAAAATCGCGGGATGTTAGACGTGCTGCGCTATGGCATCATTGACTACGGTGTACGCTTCAAATTGGCATTCTTCAAACCTGCCAGCAGTCTAAACCCCGATACTTTAGCACTTTACGAGCAAAACATCCTGACTGTGACTCGTCAGGTGCATTACAGTGCTAATCATGAAAACTCCCTAGATTTGCTGCTGAGTATTAATGGCTTACCAGTCGCCACAGTAGAACTAAAAAACCAGTTCACTGGACAAAATGTAGAAAAAGCCAAGCAGCAGTTTGTGCAAGACCGGGATAACCGAGATTTATTATTTCAATTCAAGCGGCGTTCTTTGGTGCATTTTGCCGTAGACCCCGATGAAATCTGGATGACTACGCACATTGATGGCAGTAACACCCGTTTTCTACCCTTCAACAAAGGCTATAACAAAGGTGCAGGCAACCCACCCAACCCAAAGGGTTACAAAACTGCTTACCTTTGGGATGATATCTGGGCAAAAGACAGTTGGTTGGATATCATATCTCGTTTTTTGCACCTAGAGCAAGAAAACATTAAACTAAACCACAAATCTGCCAAAAAAGAAAGCCTCATCTTTCCTCGGTTTCACCAATTAGATGTAGTTCGCAAGCTAACCGCAGATGCCAAAGTTAAGGGGACAGGACAAGATTACCTAATTCAGCATTCTGCTGGTAGTGGTAAAAGTAATTCTATTGCCTGGTTAGCATATCAACTTGCTAGCTTATATAATGACCAAGATGAGCGAGTTTTCGATTTAGTCATCGTTATCACTGATAGAAAAGTATTAGACCAGCAACTTCAAAACACGATTTACCAGTTTGAGCATAAGCAAGGAGTCGTGCAAAAAATTGATAAAAACTCTACACAACTAGCCGAAGCGTTGGTTTCTGGCACTAACATCATCATTACTACCTTACAGAAATTTCCCTTTGTCTTAGATAAGATTCGAGAAATCTTAGAAAAAAACAAGATTGACGAACTACCTAAACGCAATTACGCCCTGATTGTGGACGAAGCCCACAGTTCTCAAAGTGGCGAAGCCTCCAAAAAAATGAAAGAAGTGCTTTCTATCAACGATTTAAGTCTTTCAGCCAAGCAAGAAAGCATGGTTAACGAGGAAGATGATATTGAAGATAACATCCGCAAGTCGATGCGTGCCCGTGGTAAACAACCAAATTTGAGCTTTTTTGCCTTCACAGCTACACCCAAGCCAAAAACCTTAGAAGACTTTGGCCACATGAACTCCCAAGGGCAAACAGAACCTTTTCATCTGTATTCCATGCGACAGGCAATTGAAGAAGGTTTTATCATGGATGTGTTGCAAAATTACACAACCTACAGAACTTTCTTCAAAATCAGTAAAGCGATCGCAGACGATCCTAACATTTCTAAAAAGAAAACGAGTCGAGCGATCGCTAAATTTTTATCACTCCATCCACACAACCTAGCCCAAAAAACTCAAGTTATTATCGAGCATTTTCGCCAATGTGTGATGCATAAAATTGGCGGGAAAGCTAAAGCAATGTTGGTTACAGCTTCTCGACCCCATGTAATCCGCTATAAAGAAGAATTCGACAACTATTTACAAAAACAAGGTTATGCAGACATCAAAGCATTAGTAGCTTTTACTGCTTTTACCGATAGAGAAACTTATATCGAGTACACTGAATCTGATATCAACGGCTTTGGTGAAAAAGAATTACCCGAAAAATTTGAAACGGTTGAATATCAACTTCTAATTGTAGCAGACAAGTATCAAACTGGTTTCGATCAGCCATTATTGCACACCATGTATGTAGATAAAAAACTTTCTGGTGTCAAAGCTGTACAAACCCTCTCTCGCTTGAATCGCACTTGTCCCGGTAAAGAAGACACTTTTGTTTTAGATTTTGCTAATGATGAGCAGGAAATTATTGATGCTTTCCAGCCTTATTACGAACAAACAACACTAATAGCAACAACAGATCCTAACAGACTGTATGATTTAAAAAATAGGTTAGATGGCTACCAGATTATCTGGCCTAGTGAGGTAGATGCTTTTGCCAAAATATTTTTTAAGTCTCAGGAAAAGGTAAATAATCAAGATCAAAGTAGACTACATTCCTTTATTGATCCTGCTGTAGACCGTTTTAAAGGTTTAAGTGAAGAACAGCAAGATGAGTTCAAAAATAGTCTAACCGCGTTTATCCGATTATATGCATTCTTGGCACAGATTATGCCATTTGCAGATGGAGAACTAGAAAAATTTTATGCTTTTGCTCGTCTTTTGCAAACCAAATTACCAAAACTTAGCCAGAGTGAAGCTTTTAAACTTATTGACGAAGTTGCACTAGAATATTATCGACTACAAAAAATCCGAGAGGGTCAGATAGTCTTAGAAAAAAGTACAGAGTTATCTCTACAACCTATAACCGAAGCTGGCATACCAAGAGATAAAGAAGAACAGGCTAAACTTTCAGAGATTATCGATATTCTCAACAAAAGATTTAGAACTGATTTTACTGAAGCAGACAAATATTTTTTCAGCCAAATTGAAGAAGCACTAGTTCAGGATAAGACATTATCACAACAAGCCAAAAGTAACTCAATTCAGAACTTTAAATATGGCTTTGAGGATGTATTTCTGACAAAGCTGATTGAGCGAATGGATTTAAATCAAGATATTTTTACCAAAATCATAGATTTCAAAGATTTTGGTGAAGTAGTAAAGGACTGGATGCTGAGGAAAGTGTATACAAGATTGACACAAGAGTTCAGCTAACAAAAATGATTAAATTACTTCAAACGCCCAGATTCCAAAGAGTCTGAGCGCTTGAATATTAGGTTGCAGAGAAACTTCTGCTAGTTAGGGAAATTAAGCAGGCATCATCTGCATACTTCTGCAAGACTCTGCACACTTACGGCAAGCGGCAGCACATTCCATCATTTTCGCGTCATCGTTCATCATCTCACACGCCATTGCAGTGCGATCGCACATTTCTGCACACAGCATACAAGTGCGTTCCATGAACTCAGAACCGCTCATCATCATGTTCATGCACATCATGCACATTTCAGAGCAATCGCGCATCATACTCATCATGCTCATCATGTTCTTATCCATGTGCTGACCACCTTTACTCATGCAATGAGTCATGGTTTCCATGCACATTTTATGACAGTCCATACAAACATCCATGCAAGTCTGCATTTCTGAAGTCATGGTTTCAGTCATCATCATCATCATCATCGGAAATACCTCCTGATTTTTTGATGGATAAAATAGTGTCCCCTGAAGGACTACTCATCACATTAGTCTTATCCTTTTAAAGAGTCAATGGGGTTTTTAATCCAAAATTTTTAAGCCTACTATCCCGATATAATTACCGGAAAATTGAAGGAATTCTACACTAGCTGAGTGTTGTTTTTCTGGGAAATACTATACATTAAGGTTTAGAAACCCTCGTTTACAAGTGTGGTTTCCTTTGGTAAGTCAATTTTATATTGGGGATCAAAAGTTAGAGTTAAATTTAACTCGAAAATAATGTTATTGTTTTTAACAAATGAATGCCTAATACCAATTTAATATGAAGCTGCATAGAATAAAGCTTCCAGGATAAAGTTATAAGAAGAGATAGAAATTACCTGCTCAAATGTAAGTTGGTCGAATATCTCTTGGATGCGTTCACGTAAAGCTTGTA
>JADEXV010000326.1 GCA_015206945.1 Nostocales cyanobacterium LEGE 12452
GAACTAAGCCGTCGCACTGTATCTGTAATTCAACAGAATGTTGTCTTTTCTTTAGTAACAAAAGGTTTGTTTCTGCTATTAGGAACCTTTGGGTTTGTTGGGTTAGCTGTAGCTGTTTTAGCAGATACAGGGACTTCCTTATTAGTTACTGCAAATGGAATGCGGCTATTTAGAACCAAGGCTGTCAAGGATTAATATTAGCGGGCGATGTCGCAAAGCAGCCGCTACGCAAACGCCATAATTAAAGATAGTCTGAGGCAGTTTCAACTTACTTGCAAGCTATGACGTTCGGTTCAGTTTGACACCTTGTCTCTTGACAGAAGCGATCGCTATAGTTAAAAATTCGACTACCAGCTGCCATGCACCACAATGTCACACCAATCAAAGATTAATATAAGCTTGATGGGAGCGGTATTTCTGTCATTGCTTGTCACCCCAGTGTTAGCACATAAAATTCAACTATCGGGGGATGTGGCTGGTACTTGGCACGTTGAACCAAATCACAGTCCCAAAGCAGGAGAAACAGCTAGAGTCTGGGTTGCACTCACCCGCAAGGGAGGGAAAATCTTGCCAGTGTCGGAGGCGAATTGCCAAATGGCTGTCTACTCTCAACCCCGTAAACAGGAAGATTCGCCTGTATTACAGCCTACGGTGCAAGCGATTTCAGTTGAGAGATATCAGGGTATTCCTGGTGCAGATGTTGTTTTTCCTAAAACAGGAGCTTATCAGTTAGAGTTAGGTTGCACTCCCAAAGTCGAAAGTAATTTTAAACCCTTTCAGATGCAGTATGAGGTAATAGTAGCTAGTGGTGTAGCAGCATCGACACCAGCGCCAGTTACAAGCTCTCAAAAAACTGAGCAAGAATTACCATCGAGTCAGTCAACCAAGTCTGCGAATCAATGGTTTACTGGAGCTATGGCGATCAGTGTCATTATTGCAGGTTTGGGAACCTTTTGGTGGATGAAGCAAAGGGTGAAAGTCAAATAACTGCTCCAAGCTTTCAAAATTAAGGAGCATCAGCCAGATAGCTGTGTGAGTTAACCCCATATCTTCGTAGAAGCGTGAGAGCTTGTTTTTCTACTTGTCTGTCACACTCGTTCCCGACTAATGCCCATACGTTGACTGATGTGTACCAGGGTAAGTTCGTATCTACCTAATAAACCAAAGCGCAAGATTAATACTTCCTTTTGCTGGGGAGTCATGAAAGCTGTAAAATTCGCATTTCATCCCTATCGCAAAATCAATTTTCCAACACAGATTCCGCCACCTTCCCATTTTCCACAACAGCCGCACTTCGCTTAGGTAACAAAAACCTACCAAACTTAGAATATAAAGCAGGTAAAACCAGCAAAGTTAACGCCGTAGAAGTAAACAACCCACCTAACACTACAATTGAAAGAGGTTGCAAAATTTCCTTCCCTGGCCCCACTGAAATGATCAACGGAACTAAACCCAAAGCTGAAGTTAAAGATGTCATCAAAATAGCGTTGAGTCGTTCCATTGACCCAGCAATTAATACTTCTTTTAAAGACATTCCTATCGCAACTTTTGTAATGTAATTATCTACTAATAATAATCCGTTTCGAGTAGCCACACCAAACAAAGTTACAAACCCCACCAACGAGGCTACAGAAACAACTCCACCTGTAAAAGCTACCGCAATTACTCCACCCACTAACGCAATGGGCAAGTTAATCATAATCATCGCTGTTGAAGCGATTGATTTTACAGAAAGATACATTAGTACTGTAATCACAACAAAGGAAATAGCACTGAAAATCAGAATATTTTGTGAGGCTCGTTCTTCTGCTTCAAATTGACCTCCATATTGGATAAAATAACCTGGAGTAAGTTGCACTTGTGCCTTAACTTTATTTTGAATATCTGTCACTACAGAGCGCAAATCTCTGCCTTTAGCATTAGCAGATACCACAATTAAACGTGAAACATTTTCCCGATTGATAGTATTAGGCCCAGTACCATAGGCAACCGTAGCAACTTTAGCTAAAGGGATTTTATTTCCATCAGGGGTATCAACTAACAAATTTTCAATAGTTTGTAGATTGTTGCGATACTGTGGTTGCAACCACACAACCAAATCAAAGCTTTGTTGCTTCTCTAAAACTTGAGAGACTACTCTTCCATTGAGCGCTGTTTCAATGATATTAGATAATTGTCCAATAGTTAAACCGTAGCGAGATGCAGCAACACGGTCAAACTTAATTTGAATTTGTTCAATAGGGATCTGTGGTTCGAGCTGTAAATCTACAATTCCCGGAATAGATTTTATTGCGTCTTCAACTTGCTTTCCAAGCTTGCGAAGTTCTTCTAAGTCGGAACCAAAAATTTTGACTGCGATTTGACTTCTGACCCCAGACAAAATTTCATCAATACGGTGAGCAATAAATCCACCAATATTAGATGCAGCCCCTGGTATTTTGTTAAACTCTTCGCGCAACCATTCTACAGTAGCTGGGCGATTTTTCATTCCTTTGTCACTCAACCCAATATCAAGGTGAGCCAAATTCACAGGTGCAGCATCTGCATCATTGGGGGCGCGTCCGGCGCGTAATTGAATATACTTTAATCTAGGGTCGTCTTTGAGTTTATCTTCCAAAGCAAAAGCAGCACTATTGGTAGCTTCTAAAGATGTACCTGGATAAAGGGCTAAGGTATTTACCAAAGTTGTTTCTTGGAATTCAGGTAAAAATGCCCGTCCTAAAGTTGGAAAAATAATAATTGCTGCTATCATTCCCGCCGCAGCCAGAGTAATAACAACTATGGAATTTCTGATAGCAAAATCGAGAAAAGGGTAATAAATCCTTTTACAAACTCTTGGTACAAAGGGTTCCCTGACTGACATTTTATTGTGAGGTAATAAAATTGCACATAAAGCCGGACTTACAAGCAGCGCTTCTAAGCTAGAGACTACAACTACCACCAGATAACTAAGACCCATTGGGCCAAAAATCCGACCTTCCACACCAGCGAGGGCAAATATTGGAGAAAAGACGACTATAGTAATTAAAGTTGCCCCAATTAGAGATTCCTGGACTTCCTGTACTCCTTCAAAAACAATTTCCAGTACTGGACGCGGGTTGGGAGAGTATTTATTTTGTCGCAACAAACGAAAAACATTTTCTGCATAGACAATGGCATCATCAATCGCTGTACCAATGGCGATCGCTAATCCTCCCAAAGTCATTGTATTCAGCCCCAAGCCCAAAAAAGATAATACTTGCAATGAAAATATAAAAGTCAGGGCAAAATTCAACAGCACAACTCCAAGAGTCCGCCAATTCATTAAAAAAGGGATGAGGATAACTGCTGCAATGATACTACCTTCCACCAAGGCTGACCTGACATTTTCCACCGAAGTATCGATATAATCTGCTTGGCGGAAGGTTTGATTTAATTTAATTTCTTTCGTTAAACCTGCTTTTAGCTCAGATATTGCGGCTTCAATAGCGCGGGTGACGGTGGGAGTATCAGCTAGGGGTTGTTTATTCACCATCACCACAACAGCATCTTTCCCATTTAAACTACCATCGCCGATTTTCACAGCACCACCAATTTGCACTTGGGCGACATCTCCCAGGCGGACGGGCGTTCCTTGACGGGCTACAATGACAGATTGTTGAAGATCATCAAGGGATTCAATCCGCCCAATTCCCCGAATTAAAGTTTGTTTATCAGGAGTAGTCAAAAAGCCACCAGGAGCGTTGACATTTGCCGCCTGTACAGCTTCACTTACCTGTTGTAAAGATACATTAAAAGCTTGTAGTTTGTTGAGGTCTACTAACACTTGATACTGACGCACATCGCCGCCATACACAAGTACTTGACTGACACCGGGAACTGCTAAAAGGCGATTCGTCACTTGCCAATCAACAATTCTGCGGACTTCCATGAGGTCGATTTTAGTGGCAGATTGGTTATTGCCTTCCCCTTCCACAGTCAAGGCGTACTTTAATACAGTACCGATGGGAGAGCTAGTGGGAGCAATTCGTGGGGTTTCAACTCCTTCTGGTAGCTTGCTTACGGCTTGTTGCAGTCGTTCTTGTATCAACTGGCGGGCTTGAAAGATATCTGTTCCCCAGCCAAAAACAACTCTGACTACAGAAAGTCCGGCTGAAGAAGAGGAACGAACGGTAGTTAAGCCTGGAGTTCCATTAATGGCACTTTCAATTGGTAATGTCACCAAAGATTCGATTTCTTCTGGTGCTAGTCCAGGGGCTGCTGTCTCAATTTCGACTTGGGGAGGTGCAAAGGCTGGAAAAACATCCAGTGGCATTTTGGGAATGGTATTAAAGATGATGACTAATGTGGAAATGAGCGCAGCAATTACTATAAGCCAGCGTCGAGAGATTACCCATCTAGCAACTGTACTAATCATTTGGTTTTTGGTTAAGAAATGGCAAAGGGTTTGTTTATTTCTGATAAACGGGTAAATAAATTTAAATATTAGGTGTGGCTGTTGCTAACATCAAGCCCCAAATCAGCCCAAAGCGAACTATTCCTAAATAAGATATGAATAAACTACATTTTTATAGTCTCTGCACTTGGAGCATGAGATTTATAAACTGTTTTGTTCACAATCTAAATAGTCTTGCTGTAGGTTGATTTGATGTTAGAAAATCTAACAGAACCCAACTTCAGGTATTATCTGTAACTTCACTAATTTTTAAATACCATCAGAATTTCGAGGGCGATCGCGCTCCTCAACATTTTTATCAGAAGTAGACAGGGTTGGTTGCTTGTGGTTATCGAGATAAACCTCTGTTTCATAATTGAACCCGTCGTACTCTAAATTACCTGCTGGTACTAAACGTGAACGGGTACGACGATTAGACCAAAAAGCACCTCCCATGAAAGCAACTGTCGCAAGTGCTGCTCCTCCACCTGCTGTTAACCACAAGGGTGGTGAGAAACTGTTAGTTTTAACTTCAGTTTCTTCTGCATGAGAACCACTTTCTTCATTGTGTTCTTCTTCTGGTTTACTACCACCCCGCAATGATTGCGCGTAAAGTTGGGGCGCACGTTGGGTGACGATCGCATCTCCCTCAAACAAACCCGTCTTCACCTCAACCATATCCCCAGAGGTTTGACCCAAGGTGACTTCCGCAGATTGAAAAGCGTTCCCATTTTGGATGTAGACCATTTTTTTCCCATTCGCATCGACTACAGCCGAGCTAGGAACCGCCAATACAGGTGCAGATGCTTGGTTTGTTAATACCTGCAATTCGGCGAACATTCCGGGTTTGAGTTGTCCGCCTGGGTTATTTACTTCAGCTTGGACTGAGATAACCCGTGTTTCCCCTTGTACTACCGCACCAATCTGTGTAACCCTTCCAGAAAAGGTACGGTCTGGTAAGCTAGCAACTTTTAGACTTACTCTTTGACCTACTTTTACTTTGTCTAAATCTTTTTCATAAATATTGGCTGTGGCAAAAACCCGACTATCATTGACAATAGTCATGAGTGTGCCACCTGCATCATTAAAAGTTTGACCAAGGGTAACTTCGCGATCGGCAACTTTACCGGAGATGGGAGCCGTCACTGTTACCAATCCCTTGGCATTGGGACGGTTGCCTATTTGTTGCAGTCTAGTATTATAAGCAGAATCACTAAGACGTAAACGCTCTTGTGCTACTTGAACAGCAGACTGAGCGCGTTTCATTTGAGCTTCACTTTCAATGATATCTCGTCTGCTGTTGGCTGAGGTGAGTTTGGCTTTTGCTTCCGCTAATTGTGTTTGAGATTCGAGCGCGTTGCGACGTGGTAAAGCGCCTTCATTAACTAACTGTAAATCCTTATTATATTTTTCTTCAGCAAATGCTACCTGGCTTTGTGCTTGGGCAATGTCGGCGTTAGATATTTGCCAATACCTTTGATAATTTTGTTGAGCTAATCTTGAATCGGCTTGCGCTTGCTGCAAAGAAGCTATAGCTTCCGCTCGTTTTTCTTGGGAACTAACCCGTAACTCCACCAAGTCAGGACTAGTGACAACGGCAAGGGGTTGGCCTTTTTTGACTACAGCACCGGGTTCTACCAACAATTCAACCACTTTTGCCCCTGTAATTGGGGTATTCACTTCCACTTTTTGGCTAGGTAAGGTTTCAATCTGTCCAGTGCTTTTAATACCCAAAGCCAGCCGTTGCCGTTTCACTGGCTCGACTTTAATTCCCAACCTCTGGGCGGTTTCGGCATCAACTTCGACAGAACCACTTGCTTCGCTTCCACCACCCTGAAATGAACTTGCACCGCTATGGTCGTGTTCAGCACCAGCTAACACAGCTGTGGGAGTTGTCAGTAATAAAAGGCTCAGGACTGTGCCGGAAACACAACGAATTACTATAGGTGGTTGGAGACTGTTAGAGATTCCCATCGCTATTTTGTGTCCTTGAGTTACTATGGTGTAGATTCGTGCTTAGACGTTGGTTGACTTTTTAAGCGGGATTTAGCGAATCCCTTTTGGCAAGCTAGCGTTTCGCTCTTGGAATTTGTTCGTGAAACCAACTTAACCACTTAACTTAATAGTTTTTCACACAGATATGAAATTAGGATGAAATTAAGACGAGTGATTAGCATTCAAGCAAAAGTTATTTGTTGGTAATAAACATATATCTCGGTATCTACTGGCATTTGCGCTAGAACAGAAGCCAGCGGGAGCAACGCGATTTTGTGAAGTCGGATCAAAAACCAGCGATCGCTAAAACTTACATTTCTGCATGAGGTGATTTTATTTGCAATTAACATACGTAATTGCACAACAAATTATCTTGATG
>JADEXV010000327.1 GCA_015206945.1 Nostocales cyanobacterium LEGE 12452
TTAGCTGACCTAGCCGGCCGACGCTTGACATCGCCCTAAACCGACATCATGTGTTATTATTTTTGAAAGGTAATTTCAATCGTAAGATCTCCGGAAATCGACTTTTTGTAAGGCTGATATTTTATGAACAAAGAGTCTCCCAAAAGGCCATATATGTTCATGGGAGGTTGATTTGTAATCGGAAGCAAAAATGTGACTCCATGCTTTGAAAAAACTGTATCTGACGCAATTTTGACTAATGCCGTATCAGATAAATTCCTACCAGCTGGCCTCCAGAGTTGACGTTGCCCTTAATGCTGCATTAGCCGACCACCTGAGAGAAACAACGCAAGTTGCACAAAGCAGCCTGGACAGCAATCACGCTGCCCGCTCCATTCGCTTCGCTCCCGTGTTGGTGTTGCCTTTCCAGGCTTTCGCTTCGTGCTGTCAGGCATTGTTCTCCAACCGTGGAGGCCTACAAACAGCAGAAACATGGAAACTGAGCAATTAACATCATCAGAACTCTTACAATTCACTGGCACTAAAAACTGGTACCGCCACCCAATCGTTCGAAAGATGCTATACACCGATGGCATCAAATATATGATGGTCAAAGCCGGGGCATACTGGCTCATCGACGAAATTGCATTCCAACAGTTTCATCCGAGGGTGAAATATGAAGAATTTCACGTCTGCGTGTTTAAAGTCAGTCTCGTAGATCCAACGAAGCTTCTTCCGTGAGTGGATGGCAACGGGCGGGTCCTGTGTTCAAAGCCGATCTCGTACACCGACTTCCCGTTAGAGGAAATCAAAATCTATGTTTCCGATAATGTGATTTTACTTCCGAGTGAAAACTGACGATGGAGATGGCTGCTGCAGGTAGTGGCAGCCTTTTTTCCACCTAGTATAAATTTTGAATATAACTGGGTAGTAGAACATTCTCAGGTTCACAATTTCTATTTAACATAAGAAAAGTTATAGAACTACCCATATGCTACTGATTATTGTGTACAATAACGTGGTAACTTCTTGTTTATTAGTATATTAGGCCGAATAAAACGGGGCCGCTCGGCGGTAGAAAATCACTCCTTTTCAAATGAAAAGTTGCCGAAACATTCCGGACGGAGAGTGCCACCGCAGATCATATCCAACAGACGCTGCACATGTCCAGATCTAGGGCTTTATGACAATATTTACCTTGAAATTGTCCGTATGTGAGTTCAAATCTGTTTCAATGCCGCTCGGGTTATTAATTCTGCCGTCAGGATCATACACAAAGCAGATAAGCCGCTTACAATCCGGATGTGCTTTGTACCTAGCAGCATCTACAATGAGCTCCTCTCCTAGACGTTTGTCTCGTAGATCTTGGCGAGTCTTTTTGACTTCGATAACCGTCTCTTCTTTCTTCAATAAAAAATCTACTCTAGATGCTCCGCCAGCATACGATGGTGAGTATTCTTCCTTTCGGACGTCATCAAAATATAACTTCAGTAAAGCATAAAGTAAGTCTTGAACGTCATATTCATCATTCACATCTATGGTATGGCGATCAGCATGGCGATGCCGAAGAGCTTTAACCACGAAATGGAATCGTTCGAAAATATTCGAAATACGATCATTGTTACTTATTGTTGGTTCAATTTTAGGCACGGATATTTCCCGACACGCTAATAGTGTTCCTTTGATTCTGTTGAGCCCTCGATCAAAGTCAGATCTGTTCCAACCTGATAATTTTCTATGATCGGTTTCCGCAAACATCTTGTATGGCGCGCTTTCCGGTCCAAAGTTTGTCAATAAAAAATGTTCAACTTTAACAAGCCAACCGCGGAACTCCGGGGTTGGCGAAGAATAGTTTTCAGCATTATGATTTGTTTCCCAAGTGTATCGAATCCCCTCAGATATCAGGCTTTCTAGTTTTTCTTCGTAAGTCACTGTCGTTTGTGTTTATTTTACCCAAAGTTTCAAAATTTATTATATGCTCGCCACCGTGGCTCGGCGTATCAGCGCAAACTCGTCATGTTGCAAAATATCGATTTCACCGGAGGTAGCCACATGAACCTGATCGTGGAGGCGCTTCACTCTGGACAGCATTGGCGCAACGATCGTGTTACTGTGGTTAACAAAATCGTACAGGTCGGCCTGGCTTGCGGGCAGTTTATATCCGCGCGAGCTGCTTGCGATCAGCACGCCGGCGTCACGAAGCTGGGCTATCACCTTTGTCTGAAAGTAATGCAATGAAACTTTCTTACCCGTTCTTGCTTTGATGTGTTCTATTAATTCAAAGCTGGTGATGTATCGGGTTGGGTTGATATGGCGGAAATGAAATAGCAGGTATCCCAGACAGCTTACCTGGTCTTTTACTTGCGGAACGGGGCTCAATGATTTGCGGTGCAGAAAATCATTTGCCAGATTGACACTTAGTGTGGCCAGCGTCTCATTGTAATCTTGACCGGTAGCTGGCGCGGTTGCCGGACTGTTGCCGAAAGAGTCTGGGAAAAACTGGATAGAAAGCAATTTTCGCCGGAGCAACTCAATGAATTCGCCCCGTTGGTCTGTGATGACTGTCTCGTCATAGCAGCGCGCGAGCGTACCTGCAATATAAGTCGCTGCCTGTACCAAATCATTGTTTTCAAATCCTACGAACCCAAATGTAGATTCACTGAACAAATTAGGAATATGGTTCTGCTCAATGTACTTGACAAAACCTGTCATGAACGTGTTGTCGCCAAGTTCACTACTTACCAATTCAAGATTTGGTAGCAGCCGGAACAGCTCCCGATCGGCCAAGCTATGAAGGAACTTGTAAAATGAGCCTTTGTAACGCAGCCCCTCTCCTATCAACTGCCGCTTGTCGACAATGACAGAGAAAACCTTGAACGGTGCTTCGTCCATGTCTTCCAGGACCTCTTTTCGCTTGGCGTGGTTGTTACCTGTTATTTCAGAATCAATAGCAGCGCCTGAAAAGTGCCGGTCACGCACTGCTTGCAACACCCGCTTTATAGGGACTATATCCTCTTTCTCTACAATGATTGCTGTAATGATGAAATGCGTAGTAGGCACTTCGGCGCCACGCTTAGAAAAGTCAAGGGTATCATTACCCCATTCGGACAGGAAGGCGACCGTTTGCTGCATGGTATTTAATTTAGCTCTGAGGATTGTTTTTCATTTACAGACCGCTGCTGCTGCTCGATCTCTTTAATGTACCGGTAGACGGTGGCCCTGCTAATGCCCAAGACCCTACCGATCTCTTCGCCTGTTTTGTCCTTTTTATCGTAGAGTGCCTTGGCCGCATGTGCCTTGGACATCGCAGCTTTGCTAAGTCCTTTTGGCTTCCCTCCCATCCTACCCCTGGCGCGTGCAGCCGAAAGTCCGGCCTTCGTCCGTTCCCGGATCAGATCTCGTTCGAATTCTGCCAGGGAAGCAAAAATGTTGAAGATCAAACGACCTTGTGCGGTTGTTGTATCGATCGCATCGTTCAAGCTCCGGAACCCAATCTGCTTCTGCTGAAATTCATTGATCAGATAGATTAGGTCTTTCAACGACCGTCCGAGCCGGTCGAGCTTCCAAACGATGATGGTGTCCCCTGCCCTTGCCGTGTCAAGCAGCTTGTTCAGTTCCGGCCGTTCTTTGACCGAAGATACCTTTTCTCGAAAGATCCGGTCGCAACCGGATTTTTTCAAGTCGTCAATTTGCAGGTTCAGGTTCTGGTCTTGGGTCGAAACCCTGGCATATCCGAAAATCATATCAATTGTCTCACTTATTCATCCAAAGATAAAAAATGTGACATAGAAATATGAGATGAAGATTTTAGACACGTTTATGTAACTAAAAAGATAGTAAGTTGATACATCATCTGCTCTCACAAAACGCAGGTTATTTGAGAATTTGATGCGCGTTCGCATTTGCTCATTTTTATGCGGTTATTCCCAAGCGATAATAATTCAGAATATTTCCAACTTTTTGTAGCGCATACGAGTCAGTTAATAAATCTTGTCGTTTCGATTATGAAGAAAGTGCTTCCAAATCTACTGCTCGCTCTCTTTGCTTTCACAGGTTGCCAGGAGGAAACCGATTCTGAAATAATCGAATGTGTGGGAGCCTCTTTTTACTACCTAGAAAATCATAGCAAAAGCAGTTTCTCGGTTGGTTTTGAAGGGCCTGTTCTTAATAATCAGATTGATTCTGTCACTATCGTCGAGCCTGGAGAACGATCCTTGATAGGTCAAGATGCTGAATTTGGTTCTATACCAACGCCGGTTACCACATTTTCTACTTTTACCCTTTACGCAGACAAGGGTGGATCGCTAATCGCAATTTACCGTCAGGATCCTGTTCAAAACAACTTGTGGCGAATGCAAAAGCATCACGCGTCTAATCCCGATTTTGGGTGCGAAAAAGTCGACTATACGCTGACCGTTTCCGATGACATGCTGAAATAACTCCTGTTTGCTTCTTTCGGACACACCAAGCCGCCTGACATCGTTTCTACCTACACTTCGGATCAAGGCGCGAAAACAAGTGGCGAGCTTAATGTTACGCCGGTTGACGCGACAACCGTTTATCCAAGATTGAGCGTTACCGGTCAACGGTTCACATAACAACAGCTTTACAGCATCTAACGAGCTGCCGTAACATATTCCCCAGGTTATTTGAGACAAAAGAATAGCTGACCAATACCGTGTCTCCTTCTCGAAGTGGTGCCAATAGTTCGTCCAGAGCCAGACTGCTGTTGGAAACACCGGTGATCTTCTCTTGCCATATCAGGCGATAACCGGCTTATCGTAATGCGTGAAGTTGTGTATCCGCCTTCGGGTCGAATGTAGAAGCACGAGCATTGACCAAATGTTTTATTCAAAAGGTCAAAAAGCCAGTATCATAAAGATAATGGCTCAACTATTTCAGGACCTACTTTTTGGACGTTATTTCCGATTCCTCCTGACGATGGCGGGATGGCGGTACGGTGGGGTCGGAAAGTTATAGCTTTTTGAGCCTTTTATCCCAAACCATGAGCTCATTAAGTTCCATTCAGAAATTAATTGTAAGTGTTTATATTCAGAATTTTTAACAGTTGAAAAGCAAAGTATTATCGCTGTTTGTTATTTGAGCTTTAGTTGCTATTTTTCAGTCACTGTACTCTCTCAAACCAATGTTCGTATATGAGGAAAATCTCTACTTTGTATCTTGTCATCTTGATCTTATCTGTTAAAATCAACACTGTTAACGCGCAGCCAGATTGCGGACAAGTGTTAGGAATTTTGCATCAGACCTTTGAAGCAAAAACCGACAAAGAATTGGTCGAAAATCTTTACTCGATGATGCAGTCTAATAAAGAAGGCAAGAAATTAACTTCATCTTCGGGTTCAGGTTCAATAAGTGTAGCTGGCTATGGTTCACTTGGTTATGGGCAAAGTAAGGGGAAGATTTCAACTATAATAGAGAATCACTCAAAAGAAGAAAACTACAGTTTGACCACTGGCGAAATATCAGACATTAAATCCACTTTTTACGCCGACGGAGATTTGAAGACGGTGACTGATGCATGGCTGCAGTGTATTGGAGCTGGAAATGCCTTTCTTTCATTAGACCATAATGTCGGTAATGAAGTAATTGTCTCTTTGAATATGCCCTTGACTGAACAAAATAGATATCTTCGTGTGAATGTTGAAGGGATTGTTCATTCGAGCAACCTAGAATTGAATTTAGACAAGTCGAGTCTAGAGAAGGGGGACACTCTTCAGTTTGGATTGTCAAGATCAATGTTGTTTAAGAGACTCGACAAAGATGAAGGTACTGTCTCGATCCAATTAAATAGCGTAACGGTTAAGACATTGCATATTCCGGTTATAAAGCAGCCAAAATATGAGATAGATACATTACTCAAAGAAATGGAACTGACCGTGAACGGAGACCTGACTAATGGGATGTTCCGCATCAACCATCCAGCGAATCCAGATTATTGGCAAGAATGTAACGTTACTTCACGAAGAATCCCAGGAACCAGTAAAGATGAGTACACTGCTAATTGTGGCAATATTAGGACGTATTTGCCTGTGAGAGAGGGGAACATGGTTACGAAATCCATGTTTACAGATTCAAGGACTGTTGCGGCTGGAAAGGAAGCAAACTATTCACATCTTGGTACCGGTGTTAACCCTTCGGAAGGGACTTATACCTTTCATGGTAGATTTACCCCGCAATCAATTGACGTTATTAAGGGTAAGTTGACAGTATTTTATAAAGTTACTGAGAAACGATGCGTCAGTAATTGCCCATAGAGTAGATAAATCCATGCACAAGTCTGATGGTAGCCAGTTTTAACGTATTATTGAAAATGGATGGTGAAGAGATTTTTCGCTATCCATTTTTACTGTTTGTTGCTTTGAACAATTCCAATGCAAATTCCATATCCATAAAGTAATTAGTGTTATCGGACTTGGAAAACTTTGCTTTTCGAACTATCACTCCATCGTCCAAAACATCGTTGAAAGTGGATATTCCGGAGTAAACAGAGCCAGTGTTCCGGCAACTTGAGCCGGTAATTCCGAGAACTGGAGCCACCGACAAACGGCGCAACCAGGAAGATTCCGGTAAAGTGAGCCATTTGGGAATTACTGCCATTCCGGCATATTGAGCCACCAATGTCTGGAAGGATTCCGGCAAACAGAGCCACCCACGGATTGGTATTGAAGTACTTAACCTCCCATCTTTTGCAAAAAACAAAAGCAAAGGATGGCCAACAAAGTTACTTCGATGCAGACACTGCGCTTGATTA
>JADEXV010000328.1 GCA_015206945.1 Nostocales cyanobacterium LEGE 12452
CTCCCACTCCCTAAAATCAGGAGTGGGCTTGCTATTTGCTACATTAACTGCAATTCAGTTATCTGTAGATACCGTTGTTAAAGCGATCATCTCCTTCATTGAAGGCAGGCTCTAGGTCTGTCACGGTGAATTTATCGAGGTTGGCTTGCAGGGTTTGTTTTTGGCGATCGCTCAATCCTGGAAGATCCAATACATCCTCTACCTTTTGGTAGGGAGCATTGGTGATGATTTTCTTAGCCAGGGTGGGATAAAGCCCTGGAAACTGTTGAAAAGCTCGGACGTTGGTATTATTCAAATCAATTTTTTTACCAAATTCCGTTCCTAGTTTAGCGTCTGCCCGATTCTGCCGCTCAATTGCCAGAACTGGGACTTGGGGAAAAGCAAAACTGTTGAAACTAGCAGCTTGGGCTATCTGAGTTGTTCCCAACCATCCCCAGCAACTAAGTAACAAGCTAAACACTGTTAATAAACGCGCCAATCCTTTCACGATTTTCTACCTCTTTCCATCAAACAGAAATAAAAGTTTTAAGCTAACAACAGTTATTAGTCATTAGTCATTAGTCATTAGTCACTTGTACTGAGCAAAGCCGAAGTATTAGTAATACCCTGCGGCAAGCCGCTAATGCCTCTACGTGAGAGCGCCAAGGACGAAGGACAAAGGACAAAGGACAAAAGCTGATAGCTTAGTCAACACAGCAGTCATCAGAAACTAATATACAGCGTATTAATATCCACAATATTTACCGTTACTGGGTTTGACTATACTTTTGCCAAAAATTTTCATCGTGGAAAGAGTACCTGCATGGCTGCAATAGCGTTGCATCGACGATTCCAGCAGTATTCTCTGCTAGACGAAATCTTTTCGGGGTGGCTGATTCTACCTCTCAAGCAGACACAAAACTGCACGATTTCTAAAATCAAAAACCTTGCCAAAAAAGACTTGATGCCGATCGATTTTTATGTAATATTTCTTAACTAATTAATCATCTACAGCATCATTTTTGATGTGCCGTAGATTGGGCTGGGAAAAGTTTTAGTAAGAGAAGCCCACACGCTCATTGCAACATATAGTGTCTCCTACCTTGTTCACGCTGCGATCGCAGCTAACAAAAATAGGCTGTCTACTAAAATTGTGCTTAAAACTGCGCCACCAAAGGCATACCAGTGTTTTTGATTTCTACCTAAAGCTGAAATTCCTACTGTTAATAACACTACAGCCAGAAGTATCGCCCAAGTTTGCCCCCAAGGTGCTTGTACTTGTATGAGAGCATTTTGTAAAATTTGTGGTACTACATCTGCATCTACTCTCATGATTTGCCGCCAATAGGGCATCAAATCTACTATATAAAAATATACATCTGTTAAAACTGTACCGAGTAAAGAACCTAAATAAAACCAGTTACCTACCTTGCCCCAATTCTTTGCCAGACACCAACAAGCAAACGGTAAGCCGATAAACTCCACTGGCAAATGCCATAAAGGTTCCCAACGTAACCAGCCCCAGTAAATCGCTCCTGCTAACCAACTCCAGCTAAACCCTAAGAGTAAATCCCCCCAGACGTAAGTTGCAGGACGTGACATTAGGGCAAAACTTAGCCACACCCAAAATCCTGTCAGCGCTAAACTCAGAGTTGGTAGCGATCGCACTATTGGCGCTTCTATAAATACTGGGACTGTTACCAAAAACACCGCCGCCGCAAACACTAACCAAGTTTGTCGGGCAGAAATAGATAAGGGTAAAGAGGGAGAAAGGGAGAGTGTAGATTCCAATTGCTCGATACCCTTCAGCCCAGTATCAGCTAAATCCAACTCGGTATCAATAGAAGGGTTAGAAGGGCTGTAGGAGGACAGTGTATTATTAATCAAAGTTTTTAATATTTGTTACTAAACTTTATTTTATTTAAGATATCACATTTTCAAATCCCCCCCTGGGGCATTGTAATTATACTGAAATTTCCACTAGTGCTGGCGCAAACCAAAGAAAATATTCTGCGCCAAACGAATCCATTAAAGTTGCAGTATGTACAGAACTGTTCTGTAGTGCCTTGGAAGTGGGGGACTACACAGAGGTGAGGGTAAAATCTAATAGTTAAAAAGTGAGCTGCTATTAGTCCGCTAAATATTAAAGTTTGATGAATTTCTCAAATTGCGTTGACTTATTGAGGTGGGTGTAAGAACATAGTCAGCGTCTTCGATGATGTTATCGATCGGTAAAATTGAATTTTCTACAAGATTGGGTGCGATAGAAAGTATATAAAGCAACATCATTCGCTAAAAAATGTTCATCACGATCTCTAGAACAGGAAAAAGGTATTAATTGTATATGGAGTTTATTCAAGCTTTTATTTTAGGTATTGTTCAAGGTATTACAGAGTTTTTGCCAATCAGTAGTACTGCACATCTTCTGATTTTTACCAAGCTATTTGGTTGGAAAGAACTAGGTTCTAAAGATTTTGTTGATGCAATTCAATTTGGCAGCGTTATAGCAATTGTAGGGTATTTTTGGTCGCTGATTTATAGTATTGTCAAAGGTGGGATTGAAGCACTAAAAGAGAAAGACTGGCAACGCGAAGAATGGAAAATTCTTGTCGGTATTGCAGTAGGAACACTGCCCGCTTTAATTTTCGGCTTCCTTTTAAAAGATATTTTACCTGAGAGTGCATTAATTATTGGCATCATGTCAATTATCATGGCACTTTTACTAGCTTTGGCAGAAAAAATTGGTACTCGTAAGCGAGGTTTTGAGTCATTGCAGATTCGGGATGGTATTTTGGTTGGGTTGGGACAAACACTTGCTTTGATTCCGGGCGTTTCTCGTTCTGGCTCGACGTTGACAACTGCCTTATTTTTAGGATTAGAACGCGATACAGCAGCCAAATTCTCATTTTTGTTAGGGTTTCCAACTCTTACCATTGCTACGCTCTATAAAAGCCTGAAAATCTTCAAGTTGTTTCAAGAACACCAGTTGCCAGATAACATTGTTGGGCTGTTAATTGTAGGAATTATTTCAACTTTTATTTTTTCTTACCTATCAATTGCATTTTTGATCAAATACTTAGCAACCAAAAACACTTTGATTTTCGTATGGTATAGATTAGCATTCGGTAGTGCGATATTACTAGCGATCGCAGCAGGTTGGAAAGGATAATAGTCATTAGTCATTAGTCATTTGTCCAAAGCAAATTACTATACCGATGTCTACGACGGGCTACGCCTACGCTCGTTTGTATGCAATACAATCTAACCTCACTCCTAAAAGGAGAGAGGCTTTGAATCTTACTCCCCAACACTAGTAGGGAAAGAGCTGGGGGTTAGGTCTGTATTAGACTCAACTGAGAAACGCTATAATGCCCAATACAACTCTTGGAGAGGCTGCGCCAACGACTTCTCTTCGAGACGCTACGCGTAGCTTGCTTCCCCAAAGGGGTACGCTCAGTACAAGTGCCTAATGCCCCATTCCCCATGACTACCATTCATCCTGCCCGAATTACCAAGGTTCTTCCAGACTCAATAGCCGCAGAGATTGGTTTTGAAGCTGGGGATGCGATCGTTGCAATCAATGGTACACGTCCCCGCGATTTAATTGATTATCAGTTTTTGTGTGCTGATGAAGTCTTGGAATTAGAAGTTTTAGACGCTACTGGTAAAACTCATAGTCTGGAAATCGAAAAAGATTACGACCAAGACTTGGGGCTAGAATTTGAAACTGCCCTATTCGATGGCTTAATTCAGTGCAATAACCGCTGTCCATTTTGTTTTATCGACCAACAGCCACCAGGTAAGCGCACCAGTTTGTACTTTAAAGACGACGATTACCGCCTAAGCTTTTTGTACGGCTCTTATCTTACCCTGACCAATTTGCCAGAAAGAGAATGGCAGCGGATTGAACAAATGCGCTTGTCCCCGTTGTATGTTTCTGTTCATGCCACGGAGTCGGAAGTTAGAATTAGGCTGCTAAAAAATCCCCGTGCAGGACAAATCTTGCAACAACTCAAGTGGTTTCAAAAAAGACGGCTACAAATTCATGCTCAAGTAGTTGTTTGTCCTGGTATAAATGATGGCGAACACCTGGAGCAAACCCTAAAAGACTTAGCGTCCTTTCATACTGGTGAAGTACCTACGGTGGCATCGGTGGCAGTTGTGCCAGTTGGGTTGACAAGGTTTCGGCCTTCAGAAGACGAACTCATACCCGTAACCAGAGAAAAAGCGAAAGAAGTGATTTCTCAAGTGCGAATACTCTCGCAACAATTTCGCCAAAAGTTTTCTTCTAACGTCGCTTGGTTAGCTGATGAGTGGTTTTTGATTGCTGGTGAAGAATTACCGAGCGAATCTGAATATGAAGAGTATCCCCAAATTGATAATGGTGTTGGTTCAATTCAGTTGTTTATCAAGCAATTTGCAGCCGCGGCAACAGAATTACTACCGCCAAAAGTTTATCCTCAGAGGACATTAACTTGGGTAGTAGGCAACGCAGTAGAAAACGCCTTTGAACCTATCTTGAAACGGTTAAATTCTGTTGAAGGATTAAAAGTAAATATGCGTGCTTTATGTAGTGATTATTGGGGACAGAGTATCACTGTCACGGGATTACTAACGGGTCATGATTTGCTGTTGAACTTACAAGGGCAAGATTTGGGAGACGGAATTTTACTGCCAAATGTAATGCTCAAACATGGTGAATTGGTATTTTTAGATGACATGAGTATTGAAGAAATAGCCTGCAAACTGGAGACAAAAATTTTACCAGTAGGAGGAGTTGAAGATTTAATCAATACCTGTATTCTTTAAGCTGTTTTTGTTAGTTCTTTAATCTATAGCAGTTCCCAGGTGGATGAACTGCATATCAAAATTTCACTCCCAACCCTTATTCTTAATAAAGAAAGTTTTGGGGGTGCGGTTATCTGTCATAAACATTTTTTAAATTGATATAACTTCAATCATCTAAAGTCAAACTAATTTTTTTGTATCCAAACATTTGGATCTTAAATGCAAAATTTAGAAACTTTAATTAAATATAAAAATATTGCTTACTTTTAGCTCAATGCGATTCACATAAGAGTTATTGGTGTGGAAAAATGATCTTTATAGATGCGATAAACTGCGTCTATACATAAATTTGGTCTTATATAAACTTGATTGACTTTTACAGTTAATAAATTTCGGTAATTGTAATTGCGACTGTTGAAATTATTGTCTTATCCTATCCCAAATTTTCTAGAAAAGCTCATGAAAAATTATTGTTAGTTTAACTCTGGCGCTCGTCAAGAATACTAATTAGACTTATTGCACAAATACAAAATTTGCCTTCATCCGCCAACCCCTTCTCACAATTTTGGGAGAAGGGGAGCCGAGCCAATTTCAAAGTCCCTCTCCCAAGCTTGCAAGAGAGATTTAGGGTGAGAGCTTTAAGATGCGCTAGTATTACTTTTTTAACTCACAAAACCCTGAAAAACAGATAATTAGAATAAGAGTGGCATTTTTTCTTTTAGGTTTAACTGAAAAATCTCTGCAATTGCCCAAAAGCCTATTGGAATTGATAAACACAAAATTTTCCAAATAGCTAGTCACCAATGGAATGAAATTCACAATGTAATAGCTAACAATTTTTCTAGAATTGTCTGGGCAATTTGAGTATCCATCTTGGCATTTTTTACTGGTTTTGATAGGCTAGATTGATGAAAGTCATTCACTAAGTACTTCTACGAAAAGCTTATAGGAATCTACTTGATTTTTGAAAAGCCAAAGATTAGCTTTACTTAATTCGAGTAAGAATATCAGTAAACTTACTAGGAATCAAGCTAGAGTCCTATATTCTGTACTAATGAATTTTGACTAAAAACTAAATTAATTAATAATGAAGTAAGGAGTCACTGGTGAAGTATCAGGAAAACCCAAAAGATATAAGTTTAAAAATTAAAAAAGCTAGAAGATTATTTATTTTAAGTTGTGAAATTGTAGTTTTAAATTTTTTGAGTATTTTACCAGTAACGGCGGCGACTGAAGAACCCGTATTGAGCGTAGTGTATGGCCAAGAAAATGCAAATCAATGGAAAGGGATAAGCGATCGCTTACAGACAATAGGGGTGAAATATTGTGTAATTTCCCTAAATGATGTCAAGAGTGGGGCAGATTGGGGCGATCGCCGCGTATTATTTTTGCCAAACGTCGAGACATTAACACCAACTCAAGCGATCGCCCTAGAAGAATGGATGAGTAAGGGAGGGCGTTTGATTGCTAGTGGGCCTGTAGGTAGTTTGTCATCGCCAGGAGTACGGCAATTATTGCGATCGCTCTTAGGAGGTTATTGGGGATTCAGCCTTAGTGGCACAGAACAGATTCAAGCTGCAAAAACCAAGAACCCAGAATGGGCAAATCAAACTGGACTCTTTGGTAAAGTGCGCGGCGGCGTTGTGATTCCTAACAATATGAGCGCTGAATCTCCTGCTGTTTGGAATTTTAAAGATAATCCGGCCGCAGTAGTAACAACTGAGCGTTCCACCTTTTTGGGCTGGCGCTGGGGAACAGACACAGCCTCAGCAGCCGAGTTAGATAATGCCTGGTTAAAAACTACTCTCAATCGCTATTTGACAGCACTAGCGCCATCAAATCGCACCAAAAAAATAGCAGGAGGTTCCCAAAGCTGCTCTACAACTGTGGCGGCTGCGCCTTCATTGCAGGGCAGGGGGGCGGAGGGGCATACTTCGACTGCGCTCAGTAACCAGG
>JADEXV010000517.1 GCA_015206945.1 Nostocales cyanobacterium LEGE 12452
TGATTAAGATATCAGCAATAACAAAGCCATCAAAGTCACTTGACGGACTAGTTATCAACGGACCGGTATTATTTATCTACGAACTGGATATTGCGAAATTCCCCTCTGAATACTCCGTAATTCTGACGGTCTGACCAGCAACGAGCCGTTCGCTAACATTAATAATGGATTATGCCGGAAACAAAAGTAGAATCGAAGGTCAGGTTTCTTAAAAAATATCATTCATGAAACCCTTCATTATCATGGACTTCAAAGATCAGATCAAACAATTCAGCGAGCGCGTATCCAAATTAAAGGATAACATTCACACCGAAGAGGCTACCAAAAATGCCTTTATCATGCCATTCTTACAGATTCTAGGATATGACGTCTTCAATCCAATAGAAGTCGTTCCGGAATTTATCTGCGATATCGGAATTAAAAAGGGTGAAAAAATAGATTATGCAATATTCCGGGATGGTGCTCCAATTATACTCGTGGAATGTAAGCATTGGAAACAAAAACTGGACGTTCATGACGGACAACTGCTTCGCTATTTCCATGTGTCGAAAGCAAAGTTCTCCATGTTAACCAATGGATTGATTTTCAGATTCTACACCGATTTGGTTGAGCCCAACAAGATGGACGAAAAGCCATTTTTGGAATTCAACATTGAAGAAATAAAGGACGGGCAAATAGAACAATTGAAGGAGTTTCACAAGGCATATTTCGATGTAGACAATATTTATCAATCAGCAAGTGAACTGAAATACATCAATGAGATCCGGCAGCTAATAAATCAGGAATTTCATGAGCCCAACGATGAGTTTGTGAAATATTTTGCCAGACAGGTCTATCCGTCCGTCGTAACCTCCAAAGTGCTTGAAGCATTTCGTGTTTTAGTTAAACGGACAATTACCAACATCATAAACGACACCATTAACGATCGTTTGAAATCGGCTATCAGCAAGCCCGATTCTCCAATACAAGAAGAACCAACACCCGTCGTTCTTTCCGGCAGCGTGAATGCACAGGAACGAGAAGTTGTCACGACTCAGGAGGAACTCGAGGGATTTTATATAGTAAGATCGTTATTACGCCAAAAAGTACCTTCCAGCCGCATTACTCACCGAGACGCACTCTCTTATTTTGCGATTTTCCTGGATGACAATAACAGGAAACCTCTTTGCCGCCTCTACCTCAACAATTCAAAAAAATACATTGGAATATTTGATCCCGATAAAAAGGAATCGAAAGTTGAGATCCAGACAATCGATGATATTTATAAGTTTGGAAGTGAACTGGATAGTACCGTTGAAATATATTTGGACTCAAAAAAGTGACCCTAAAAAACTGGATTATAAGCCGTTTGGAAGTTTTAAGCTGTACTTCAAACATCGAGATAAACACTTTGGAAAGTGCTGCTATGTTCGTTTGTATTCTTCCAAAATCCTGGGAATATTCGTATTCCTTTT
>JADEXV010000329.1 GCA_015206945.1 Nostocales cyanobacterium LEGE 12452
CCTTCGCGCCATCGTTTTTCCCACCAATAGGCACGAGTTAGGTCATATTCACCGTTGGGCATTTTCTGAAAATACTTAACGGTAAGGGGGTAAGTTGAGCCTAGTGCGGCAAATATTGATTGCTGGGATAAATCAATTGCTGGCGGTTCTGGGTAATGATGCGGAAAACGGCTTCTGATTTCCTTGGTCAAGCGTTGCAGAATTTGTCTTTCACTAGGGAAAGGTTGTTCTGCCCAGCGAAATACTTTCAGATAAGTAGTTCGTTGCACCGACCAGACAAATACCGAAAGTTCTATAGGCAACTTTTCGGAAAGACTCACTCCAGTAGGTGTATTAGCACTGGATATTTGAAGGCGAAAACCTTCCGGGGTAAGCACTTTTTCTCCATTTCCAGGTTCAAAATCTGTTTGTAACCAACTACGCACAGTTTCTGTTTCTGGAGTTGGAACTTCTAAATAAAGGATTTCTTTCATGTTTTCCTGACATCTCCCATCAATCTACTCACTAAGACAGATTTTCTTAAGGCACAAAGTAGGGTACACTCCGCCCTATTAGTTTCATAAAGATTCAGTGAAGAAATTTTAAGAGTTTGTCAAATTTATTGTTCATTTTGTATTTCTGTAAACCCACGCCATGAATTATCCCATTCCAGACAGTCCCCAAGAAATTATTGCCCTACGACAACAGCCGATTGATGAAGAATTAGTTGCCAGTGCGATCGCTGGAGTAATTAAAATTGTCCGCGCTCAGGGTCAATCTTTGGAAGAATTAACCGCTCAGTTGTTAGCAGACGATCCACTGCTGGATCAGCAACAACGCCGCTGGTTAAGCCAATTAGTTGCCCAATCCTGGGAAAAGTTCTCCTAAAACCTTGGATAAGATGAAGTTTTGGTCGCAGCATTAGATTTCTAGGTCTGTACCTAAATGTTGGCGATGCCTGCGGCGGGCTGCGCCTACGCATTTCCGGTATAGGAGTAATAATAATGGTCAGTATGGGATTAGCGATTGGGTTGCTATTTTTGCGTTCATGGCACAGAAGCTACTAAATTAACCATATCAGCGTTTTACATTGCTTATGAATTTTACAACGTTCTGAAACGGAAAGACCTCTGCTTTGCGCCAGAGGTCTTTTTTTGGGAGCAATCTTTATGCTGTTGGAGCAACATCTCGGCACATAACTCAGTTGAGCGATCGCTAACTAAGTAAGTAAGTAAAAATAAATACATTTGAAAGCCTTGACAAGGAATAATCGTAGTCAGCGGCTCTAGCCATTTAAAATCTTATGCAGAGCGATAAATCGCTCACTACGAACAAAAGTTTTATTTTAGATTTAATTATGTCTACCGATTTATCCACCGACGATCGCTTTCAACCCATCAACCTTTTTGAGTACGAAAAGCTAGCAAAAGAATATCTATCCCAAACGACACTTGATTACTATAGCAGTGGTGCTTGGGACGAAATCACATTGCGAGATAATCGTGCTGCCTTTGAGCGAGTCAAACTGCGACCTCGGATATTAGTCGATGTGAGCGATCGCAATCTAAGTACCTCCATTTTAGGACAACCCCTACAACTACCTTTGTTAATTGCACCGATGGCTTTTCAATGTCTAGCCCATCCAGACGGAGAAGTTGCTACGGCCCTAGCTGCTGCATCAGCTGGTGTAGGTATGGTGTTAAGTACAATGGCAACAAAGAGTATTGAAGAAGTGGCGACTGCATGTAATCAGTTTCCAGATTCTCTGCGATGGTTCCAGCTTTACATCCATAAAGATCGGGGATTAACTCGTGCTTTGGTAGAAAAAGCCTATAAAGCAGGCTACAAAGCACTTTGTCTCACTGTGGATGCACCCGTTCTCGGACAACGCGAGAGAGATAGACGTAATGAATTTGCCTTACCTCAAGACTTACATCTGGCTAATCTTGCTAGTATCTCAGGGCTAGATATTTCCCATGAAAAAGGTGAATCTGGGTTATTTACCTACTTTTCCCAACAACTAAACCCAGCAGTCACCTGGGGCGATTTGGAATGGTTGCAGTCTTTATCTCCACTACCTTTAATTATCAAAGGAGTTTTACGCCCAGACGATGCTGTGCGGGCTGTAGAATATGGAGCCAAAGCAATTGTCGTTTCTAATCATGGTGGCAGACAACTTGATGGTGCGATCGCTTCTTTAGATGCCCTCGCTGAAATAGTAGCCGCAGTGGACGGTAAAGTAGAAGTGGTCTTGGATGGAGGCATTCGTAGAGGCACAGACATTCTCAAGGCTCTGGCATTAGGAGCAAAGGCAGTACTAATCGGACGACCTATTTTGTGGGGACTAGCGGTAGCAGGACAAATCGGCGTATCTCATGTCATCTCACTCCTACAAGATGAGTTAAATATGGCAATGGCCCTTAGCGGCTGTGTCAAAATACAGGATATTGAGCCTAGTTTATTGACCCTGCCACGCTTTAAGCCAGAGAACTGTTAAAAATGTAATTCCAGCAAAACTTTCAGAAATAATTTTCAGACTTGTTACAAAATCTCTTAATTAGAGTATACTAGTTAAGGTTAGATACAAGGGCGGGTGGCGGAATTGGTAGACGCACCACACTCAAAATGTGGCGGCCTTACGGTCATAGGAGTTCGATTCTCCTCCTGCCCACTACCAAACAAGTGCTAAAGAGGTTAAAAACTTATGCGCCTGAAAAGATGGGAATCTCCCCGTAAAGAAGGCAGGAATGACAAAGGTAGAGGTGGTTCTGCTAGGAAGCGTCAACTCAAAAAACAAAGGCAAATGTTACGCCAAAGACTTAAAGAAAGTAACAAGCCAGAGAATAACAAAAACGATAGACCAGGGAAAGATAAATTTATCTTTCCCTTATTTTTTGGGCTTTTATTTCAAAAAAAAAGAAAATTTAGAGATTTTTCAATACAGAGACTAAATTAAATCTGTAATAAATTTGGAAATCATCAGAAAAAATTATTATTCATTAAAATATACTAAATTAATTCAACTTCTTAAGCGTATATTGACGTATAAAACCCGCAGATTACGTGGTTAGCATTTTACATTTATACTTAAGCACTCCAGTAGTATATACTACTTTGTATACAGCTTCTCTCTAGGAATTTATCGCAATTATAATGCTTGGATGAACTAACCAAAAATTAATTATGAAGGAAGTATGAATTTTGTCAAGCAGTGTCTAAAATCCTTAACATAAAACAGTAAGCTAGGACACAGCAGTAAATAATTCTAGTATTACCGATTAAGCCAAAAGTATACTAAAAAGGCAATTGCACCTCCATGTGTTAACTTCCAACAATGACACAAGCCTACAAAAAGTCAGGAGTCATCCAATCCGAATATTAAATCGTTGGGATTGGTCTAGGTAATCTATGAATTGTTTTCTTGGATACAGGAGTTATTGATGGTGGCGAGAGTGCTTCTACCTACTAAAAAAGTGCTTGATTTTCCTATTACTGCTTTACGGTTTGACGACCAGATACAAACAATAGTGAAGTGGGCGAGTAGGCGTGAGAGTAAAACTGTATATGTAGCCAATGTACACATGCTCATTGAAGCCCATTGGAATCCAGAGTTTGCCACCATATTGCGAAATGCAGATATAGTTACTCCTGATGGTATGCCTCTGGTATGGATGATGCGAAAAATGGGGGCCCTTTACCAAGACCGTGTGGCAGGGATGGATATTTTTCTCGCATTGTGTCAGCTAACTCAAACACAAAATCTGAGCATTTTCTTTGTAGGTTCCCAAACAGAAATTCTGTCTAGGATGCAAAACAGGTTAGAGAAGGAATTTCCGCAGATAAAGATTGCGGCAATGGAACCTCTACCCTTTCGTCCCCTAACTGAAATTGAAGACGAAGCCTTGGTTAAAAAGATTAACTCTAGTGGTGCTAGCGCTGTCTTAGTGTCACTGGGATGTCCCAAACAAGAAAATTGGATAGCTCAACATAAAGGCAAAATACAAGCTGTAATGATTGGACTGGGTGGAGTTTTCCCAGTTTATGCCGGAATTCATAAGCGCGCACCCCGCATAGTTCGAGACTTAGGACTTGAATGGCTGTATCGATGGATTCAAGAACCGCGCCGACTTTGCGGCCGCTACGCGAAGACTATTCCACTTTTTATATGGCTGGCTACTAAACAACTACTATCATCAAGTCGGATTGCAGGGGTCTTCCTTCACGAGGCTGGGGATTAAAGAAAGAGAAATAGGGTAAGACTGACTCTAAGCGGTCATCATCAAGAGAACCAGATTTTAGATGCTACGAAAGAATTTTATGCCTGAAGCACAAAAATTCAAGGGTTCACCTGAAAGTGATGACAGAAGTAAAGTACAAGGATTGCCACCAATCACTATCCAGCTGTAAAAACCAATTATCTGAAATCAACTATTAAAGTACTTGACATTAACCCACGACTAAGTGTTATATTAACCATAGTGAAATTGTTGGGGCGTCGCCAAGTGGTAAGGCAGCGGGTTTTGGTCTCGCCATCCCTGGGTTCGAATCCTAGCGCCCCAGTTAATCTAAAGACAGGCTGTTATGCCTGTCTTTTTGAGTACTTTGCATTTTGAAAATGTATCTCAATTCATCTAATTTTGTAAATGTTACTTATCAGGGGATTTGAGAGCTTGATCTAGAGTCTTCCGAGCCAGTTCTGCTTTAGACCGCGCTTCTTGGTAACGCACATTAGCTTGAGCAAAATTTTTGAGAACTTTAAAACCTTCCTTGAGTCGAGTAATTTCCTCTTCTGTCACCGACTCATCAGTAAACAGAACATCAACAGCTTTGCGAATTTCCAATGCTTCAGCTCGTGACTCCTGAACTTTCAGCTTGAGCGTCGCCAGGTTACTCAGAATCTGGACAGCTTGTGTAATACTATCCTCACCACTAGCAGTATCAATAGTTGACTCTTTTACCTCAATTAATTGTTGAGGGCCAAATCCTTCTTCCAGTTCCGTGGGTAGCTTACCTGCATCCATCAGTTCCATTAGCTGATCCATTGCTTTATCACGAGCTTTGGCTGAATCTTTTCCAGAAACAGTAAGGATAATTTCTGGGCTTTGAGCGAGAGTGTATTGAACCATATTTGAGTAGAAAATTTTCTGATTTAACCAAGCTGAGGAGAGTAATTATATCATTTTGCGTGTCAGATCATTTGTTGATTGTCTAGTCTATTAAAGAGTTGAAGACCGAACGTCAACACTTTGAATTTTGAATTGTTACCTGTACCCCAGCTAAGTCGCTCAAAATAAAACTTTATACTTAAGAAAAGGAATAATTTTCAATAGGAGGGGAGAGCAATGGCTCCCAGTCCCACCATCATGCAGGCTGTGGAACAACTGGGCTACCGTGTCACCGTTGGTGATGTGGCAACTCAGGCAGGATTGAACGTCGCTGAAGCTAATCAAAGCTTGTTAGCCCTGGCATCTGATGCTGGCGGACATTTACAGGTAGCGGATTCAGGTGATATAGTTTTCCTCTTTCCACAAAATTTTCGAGCAATTTTGCGTAATAAATACTTCCGGCTACGATTGCAGGAATGGTGGAAAAAAGTCTGGAGTGTTCTGTTTTACCTGATTCGCATTTCTTTTGGAATTTTCTTAACTGTTTCCATCGCCCTGATAACTGTTACCATCTTCATTATCATTACCTCTATCAATTCAGACCGTGACGGCGACAATCGAGGCAGTAATTCCGGCGGTGGGGGCTTCTTCTATTTTCCAAATTTATTTTGGTATCTTAGCCCAAATTATGACACCCACTACCAAGAACGACGACGTGAAAGGCGGGAAGAAAGCAATCTGAATTTCTTTGAAGCTGTGTTTTCATTTTTGTTTGGCGATGGTAATCCAAACGCCAACTTAGAAGAACGTCGCTGGCAAGAAATTGCTACGGTGATTCGGAGTAACCGTGGTGCAGTGGTAGCAGAACAAATTACCCCATATTTGGATGACATTGGACAGGGATACACAAGAGAGTACGAAGATTATATGTTGCCCGTTCTGACGCGATTTAATGGGCAACCGGGGGTAAGTCCAGAAGGTCAAATTGTTTATTACTTCCCAGAGTTGCAGGTGAGTGCAGTTAAAAAGCGTCGTTATGCAATATCAGATCACTTGGAGGAATTTCCCTGGCATTTTAGTGCCGCAAGTTCCGGGCAAATTATGCTGAGTGCTGGGTTAGGGATACTAAATTTTGTTGGTGCTTTAGTACTGGGAAGTTTATTGAGAGATGGAACTGTTGCCGTCCAGTTAGGTGGACTAGTAGCTTTTGTACAAGGAATTTATTGGCTGCTATTGGCTTACGGAGCAGGTTTTTTAGGCATACCGCTATTGCGTTATTTCTGGATTCAGTGGCGTAATCGCAAAATAGGCGATCGCAATCGCGATCGTCTTTCCAGAGCAAGGCTATTGGCAAGTCCAGATGCACTTTTGCAACAAAAAATCAACTATGCTCAACAATTTGCAACAGAAAAAGTCATTGGCAACGAAGATTTAGTGTATTCTAGCGAAACTGACTTACTCGACCAAGAAGTTGAACGTTCTGCAAAAATGGATGCTGAATGGCAACGGCGCTTAGAACGTGGGAGTGGGGAATAGGGAGCAGAGGGGCAAGCACTTCGGCTACGCTCTGTTACCGAGGAGGTATAGGAGTAGAGGAGCAGGGGAGCAGGGGAGCAGGGG
>JADEXV010000330.1 GCA_015206945.1 Nostocales cyanobacterium LEGE 12452
GCGGAGGGGCAGAGGAGCAGGGGAGCAACACTTCTCTACGAGACGCTGCGCGTAGCTTGCTTCCCCGGAGGGGTAGGGCTATGCTCTGTTACCCAGGAGAAGTTGCAGTAAGTTTTTCCCCTCTGCCCCTCTGCCCCTCTGCTCCTCTGCCTCTTTCCGATGCCCAATGCCCAATGCCCATTCACTCTAATCTTTGATAATTGCTAAATGTAAAAACGTAGTATCCTACATATTGGTATCTAAAAATAAGTCCAAAATCATGAGGAGAAACCCGATAGCATTACTACTTAGCGGAGTGATTGTCAGCTTTGGACTGTCATCATTGTTAGCTCAAGCACAACAAAAGGTTTCTGATGCTCAAGTCGCGGCAATGGTAGAGGCGCTGCGACTAGCTGCACCGCAAACCGGCATCGCAAATGATGGACTTTACAGTGAATGGCAAGTTAAACCAGAAACCCTCAAAGGCTGGTCGAAACATTGTCTTAAAAAAGAACTAACACCAACGCAGTTTGAAAATAGCCCCGCAACGGCACGCCAAGTTGTATCCTGCATCACGCGCCGTGAGTTTAACAAGCAATTTCTCGCCACTAATAATAATGAAACCGCTGCTGTGCGTGGCGTCGGTTGCTGGTGGATGACTGGCAGCTATACAGGCTGCAACAGCGGATTTACTGCTACATATCTTCAAAAAGTTGTCGGTTTTTACCAACAGCAGCGTTCAAAACCAGACTAACCAGAAATTTGCCTTGAGTCTTTGCTGTTACGATCGCAGCACTATTTGCATTAAAAAGAATTAAATTAAGTAGTTAAACAAAATGAATTACATAAAACTAAGGTATGAAATCCTTATCCCGACTGGAAGCTCATGTGTAAATAATTCTGTGCGATTACTTAATTAAGTTGTCTTGGAAAAATTACCAGACTCTAAAGCGACATTTAATTTGCGAATGTACAATGGAGAATAACGGATTCGAACCGATGGCCTCTGCGGTGCGATCGCAGCACTCTACCAACTGAGCTAATTCCCCTTAATCGGTGCTAAGTCAAGAGTACTATTACTCATTAACTCAAGACATTATCACCATAAATTATTCTAACATTCAGTTACCGATGGTTGAGGCTGTTTTTGGGAATAAACTTTTTGCACCCGTTCGAGTTCCAAATCACTGAGATAATCAACAGTCCAGTTACAACAGCGCTGAAGCATGTGGAATGGGTAAGTATTCGCTACACCAACAACTTGCATTTGCGATCGCTTTGCCGCTTCGATACCTGCTGGAGTATCTTCAATTGCCAGACACTCTTGTGGTTGGAGATTCAATTCGGGATATTCTTTATTCAAGCGTTTTACTGCCAGTAAATAACCATCGGGTTCTGGTTTACTGGTAGTAATGTCATCACCCGCGACAATAATTTTAAAATGCTCGGCTAGTTTAGCGCGATTGAGTACCAGTTCTATTTCTTGGCGAATCGCGCCACTAACTAATCCTAGTTTCAGATTGTGCGATCGCACCTGAAATATTAAGTCTTCTACACCTGGATATAAAGGCAGTTTCTTTATTTTTTTTAATTCCACCGTATAAGCTTGGGCTTTGCGGTACAGCAACTGAGTTAAATAGTTTTCATTGGCTACTCTACCACGATTAGCGAGTAGCTGCTGAAAACAAGCGCGATCGCTGCGTCCTAAAGAAGCTTGACGCTCGCTCACCTTTTGGGGTTGGAGATTTTCTTCAATGAGAATCTCATCTATCAGTTGCAGGTGGATTGGCTCATCGTTAATAATGACACCATTAAAATCAAAGAGAACTGCCTTTAAACTCATGCGATTATGCCAAACGCTGGAGAACCAAGTCCCTCCAAATCATTATTATCTACTGATGTGGGAGTATAATGACGGACATTTTCGGTTGCTATTGGTTTTATGCCGCTAGTTACCTGATTTATCCACCATACATCCTGCGATCGCACTGCTTCAAATCCGGCTGCACCCATATTCGCTTCTGTACTACTAGCAGCATACTCACGAATATATGGCTCCTCAAAAACATCATTGAGCCATTCTAACTGACGCAGAGTCTTCTGATTCCCATCTAAAATTAATACTTGTCCTCCAGTTACCAGCAACCGGAAGCTTTCTCGCAGAATTGCTAGGGACACCGCATCTGGTGTTTCGTGGAATAGCAAAGAAGCTGTTACTAGGTCAAATGTTGCATCCCTCAAACCAGTTTTTTCAGCATTTCCGTGTCGCCAGAGGATCTCTAAGCCAGCATTTCTAGCTTTATCTTCCGCCCTTACCAGCATATAGGGTGATAAGTCCAAACCAATAACTTCCGCTTCGGGGAAAGCCTGTTTTAACATTAAAGTAGTGGAACCAGTACCGCAGCCCAAATCGAGTATGCGTCGTGGTTTCACCTGGACAGCATCAACTAAAGCTTGACGGACAATACTTTCATTAGGCGGTAGAACGTATTGAGTAACCGGATCGTAAGTAACTGCTGCATCAGAATTGAGATATCCGCCAGCAATCCCGTGAAAGTTTTGATTACTGTAGTACGACGGAATTATGACATCATCTCGTCGATAGCGATCGCTCTCTTTTTCCCAATTAATACTATCAGCGTAACGCCGTAACCCATCTTCATCAATCAAAAGACGCACTACAGGGGATAAAAAACGTTCCCAGATTGTATCTTGACGCACTGCCATATTGTGTCGGAACTTTAAGGAGCTATTTAAACAAAGTGATTTTCTTTACAAATTTTAATACATTGGCAAAATATTTGCTTTCTCCCTGTGGTGATAGATTGACGCTTGTAATCAATTGTGTTACACTTGTAGTGTATAGATGTAACTCCTAAAAATAGTTCTTCAGCTTCACGAAAATTCAGGGAGCCAAATGAAAGACAATACAACATATAAATTGCTACAACTAACTAGGTAATGGGTTGTATGTCATACCGATGTCACTGCCCTATACCAAATCCAAAATCTAAAATTTAAAATCCAAAATAGAAAAAATTATGCCCTACGAAAAATTAGAAATTACCACACCAGCACCCGTCTTATCTTGGGCAAATCATTCTTTGGGACCAGAAGAAACCAAGATGGCCAAAAATGTGGCATCATTACCATTTGTATTTAAGCACGTGGCATTAATGCCAGACGTTCACTTAGGAAAAGGTGCTTTAGTGGGTTCTGTAATTGCAACTAAAGAGGCAATTATCCCAGCTGCTGTCGGTGTGGATATTGGTTGCGGTATGAGCGCGATCAAAACAGCATTTACCGCCGAACAACTAGAAGGTAAACTCAAGAAAATCCGCTTGGATATTGAAGCAGCAATTCCGACTGGATTCAACGAAAATAAAGACGTTGAAAAATCCGTCAGCAATTGGCAACACTGGGATGATTTTAAAGATTTGCATCGCGGCGTGCAAGACCTACAAGGTAAAGCAATGAAACAGATGGGTTCTCTCGGTGGAGGAAACCACTTTATTGAAGTGTGCCTCGATACAGAGAATCAAGTTTGGCTGATGCTGCATTCTGGTTCGCGTAACATTGGCAATAAACTCGCCCAGTGTCATATTCACACAGCCAGAGAATTAGCAAAAATGGCAGGTAATAAATTGCCTGATCCAGATTTAGCTCACTTTGTTGCTGGTACGCCAGAATTCAAGGCATATTGGCATGATTTGCAATGGTCACAAAACTATGCGCGTGTCAACCGCGATGTGATGATGGCGCGTTTTAAGCACATAGTTGAGAAGCATCTCGCAGGTGGGAAGGCAACTAAACCTTTATTGCAGGTTAATTGTCATCACAATTACGCCGAAAAAGAAGTGCATTTTGACGAGGATGTATACGTTACTCGTAAAGGTGCAGTCCGCGCCCAGGCTGAAGATTATGGGATTATTCCTGGTTCTATGGGGGCGAAATCTTTCATTGTTAAGGGTAAAGGTAATGCCTACAGCTTCTGTTCTTGCTCTCACGGTGCAGGGCGCTTGATGTCTAGAAATAAGGCAAAAAATGTCTATACACTTGATGATTTAATAGAGCAAACAAATGGCGTAGAATGCCGCAAAGATGAGGGCGTCTTAGACGAAATTCCTGGCGCTTATAAGCCGATAGAGCAAGTTATGGCAAATCAAGCGGATTTGGTTGAGGTTGTAGCAACGCTCAAGCAAGTTCTTTGTGTTAAGGGATAAGTTTATTGGGTGGGCAATGCCCACTTTTTTATTTTTTTAAACGCAGAGGTAAGCGCAAAGGGACGCTGAAGAATAAATAATTGTTTTAAGTGAATGGACTGAACAAATAGAGTCATCTGCTAGTGCTAGGGAAAATAAATTAATGACTGAAGCTGTCCAATTATTACTTTATTACTTGATATAGAGATTGTTGGGTGGTATCGCTTGTATCTCAAAGTATAAGTATATGATAAATTACTAGTGTTTATCGTAAGCTAAAAATATTATCCATTTACATCTTTATTAAAGTCTTATATTCTTTTCATTTGTGAGAATTATTTGAATTATTTATAACCAACTTTTTCCCCGACTTTTGCAACCCTATCACATAAAACTGCCGACTTCAGCCGACTGACAAACGATAGCGCGATCGCTTAGGCTATTGGGCATAGAGATAAAAATTTAAGTATAAAAATATGCTTAACACCCTCAGCCCAATCACAGAAGACTTAGCAAGTCAAAGCTATCCCAGTTCTCATTACTTGCAAACACAGCACCGCATTCGTTCCCTCATAGACAAATATATTGCAGTCGAAAAACTACATGACCGTCTGCAAGATTTACCGATACAGTTTGCCAATCCCCAACCGCGTCCCTGGAAACCCATCGACTGGCAAACAATTAGCCGCAATCAAATTATCGGCTTAGACGCAGAGGTATTTTTATCTATATTGATAGGTGCGATGGATACAGAAGCCCCCATTCGCGGCTATACCCAAACCAGTCGGCAGTATTTGGAATTGCATCCTCAGATGGCTCGGTTTGTTGGTGGAACTGTCGGTAAAGATGGCGAATTACTGGAACTTGGTTTGTGGGAAAAGGAAGAACGTCAGCACACACCCGCATTAATCAAAATCTACACTCAATTAACAGGCGAGAAAATTACCCCAAAACTTCGGACTGTTAGAAGCTATCTTCCCACAGATGACGCCAAAGAAGACTTATATCGCCACGGCTTACACCGCATTGCCACAGAATACGGTGCTACCTGTCTTTATATTTGGTTGATGGCTCACACCACTGGCGCACTCCAAGATGTTCTAGAGGAGCTAGCACAAGATGAAATCAACCACATGACCAAATTCTGGGGGTTTGGAGTCTGGACTTTCCCTGATACTGGGTTGATGGGAATTGGACGCACGCTGATCAAAACGCGATCGCAAAACTATCAGCGTAACAACCTCATGCGTACTCTCCGCCGCATGATGGGTACCCTTAACTGGAATGCTTGGTCATTAACCAATAAAACAACTCTCCTATTTACCTTCACTTACACAATGCATCGCTTATGGAGTTGGAACAATACCCTAACACCAGAGTACTTGCAAGATTTATTTGAAACTAATTAGTCAAAACAAATGACAAAGGACAAATGACAAATGACAAGTGACAAATCAAAATTACCCATCGATTTAAACCCCCAAAAAATTCCCCAACATATTGCCGTCATCATGGATGGTAACGGCCGATGGGCAACCAGTCGAGGATTACCGCGTATTGCTGGACATCGCCAAGGAGCAAGGACACTCAAAGAACTATTGCGTTGCTGCAAAGATTGGGGAGTCAAAGCGTTGACAGCATACGCTTTCTCAACAGAAAATTGGCAGCGTCCTGTTGAAGAAGTGAATTTTCTGATGCATTTGTTTGAGCGATTACTACACCGCGAGTTGGCTCAGATGCATCAAGAAGGAGTACGCATCTCGTTTATTGGAGATTTATCGGCTTTACCTAAGTCTCTACAGACGGAAATGGAACGTTCAATGATAGAGACATTGAACAATCAAGCAATTCACTTTACTGTTGCAGTCAACTATGGTAGCCGCAACGAAATTACCAGAGTTTGTCGTCAAGTAGCTCAACTCGTGGAACAAGGCGAACTCAGCGCCCAAGAAGTGAATGAAAGTCTTGTAGAACAACATCTCTACACAGCAGATACTCCAGAACCAGATTTACTGATTCGTACTAGCGGTGAGATGCGATTGAGTAATTTTCTTTTGTGGCAAATGGCGTATACAGAAATGTATTTCACTGATATTCTTTGGCCAGATTTTAATCGAGAAGCATTTTATCAGGCTTTGTTGAGCTACCAAAATCGCGATCGCCGTTTTGGTCAAGTTAAAGCTTCATTATCAGCTTAGTGTACCAAACACCAGACATCACGTGAATAAGGCAGACGGCAATATTCCTTCTGCCTTCTGCCTTTCTTGATAAAGTAAAAGCACCCATATTACCAGAATGGTATATGAGCGCTCACGAATAAAACATTATCGAGGATAATCTATCTGCTATGACAGACCGAAGTAACTATAAGAATAGCAGGCACTGGGTAAATAAACTGCAAGGGTAGTTACAAATGTTTTGTTAAAAATATTACTTACCGTCAACAAGAAGGGTGTAGGGGGTAGGGTGTGGGGTGTAGGGAAGACG
>JADEXV010000331.1 GCA_015206945.1 Nostocales cyanobacterium LEGE 12452
CGGAACTGTTTTGCCCAATGCCCAATTTGAAAGTTTAAAAAAATACTTTGACAATTTACGATATAATGCCACACACTTGTTGATTGTTAGTTGTCATGTACTAATGACCAATACTTCTCTACGAGAGGCTACGCCAACGGCTTCTCTTCGAGACGCTACGCGAACGCTCAGTACAAGTGACTAATAACCAATGACTAACGACTAATGACTAAATGATTACAGCCACAGCGACGAAGATAGAAGCAATTCTCTATTTAAAGGGTAAACCCTTGTCGCTCGGCGAAATCGCCGAGTATGCCGCGTGCGATCGCGCCACTGTCAAAGAAGGCATAATTGAACTCATGGACAATTATGCCCACCGAGATAGTGCCCTAGAGGTAATAGAAACCCCAGATGGTTACAGTTTGCAACTCCGGTCTGATTTTCATGATTTAGTGCAAACGATGATACCTGTAGAATTGGGTGTAGGTGCATTACGGACTTTGGCCGCGATCGCTCTTAATAGTCCCATACTCCAAAGCGACTTGATTAACCTACGCGGTTCGGGAGTATATCAACACGTTCCAGAACTCGTCGAACTTGGTTTCATCCGCAAGCGCCGAGACAGCGATTCTCGCTCTTACTCACTCCAAGTAACCTCAAAATTCCATCAGTATTTCCAAATTGAACAACTCCCACAAATACTTTCTACCAGTCAGAAGGAAGAACAACTAGAACTAGAACTAGAACTAAAGGCAGTGGCGAGTGGGGAGTAAAGAAGGGAATAGAGTACAGGTTACAGCAGATTATTCCCTATAACCTGTCATCTGTCATCTCTCCCCTAATCACACTCCCTTCCTCTAGACTTATACCCGTGGTGAATGCGCTAACCTTGTACTATGGTTTAGAGTGGAGTTAGCAATTAAGCTAAATAAAACTGCCAATGGTGTTTAATCCTGACTTTTTGAATGACAACTCTGAGGAACACCCTAATCAACTTCTTTCCGACCACTCTGAGGAATACCCTAATCAGTTACTCAAATATCTACAGCATCAGTCTCCTGATGTTTTAGCTAGGGTTGCTCAGTCCGCCAGCCCCGAAATTAAACAAATCATCTCGCAAAATGTCCAAGGGCTAGTGGGAATGCTCCCCGCGGAAAATTTCAACGTGCAAATCACAACAGATAGGGAAAACTTGGCTGGGCTTCTAGCATCAGCCATGATGACAGGGTATTTTCTGCGCCAGATGGAACAAAGAATGCAGTTAGAGCATTTGTCTAATGGCCAATAATTAATAGTCAGTAGTCAAACATTCTGGAACTATTGACCAAATAATTACTAATTCGTAATTCGGAATGATGCACTCTAGGAATTACGAATTATTTTGACTACTTCTTTTCAGGATAAGCTCCTGATTGTACTTTGAAGGTTTGAACTTTACCGCTGCGGTTGACTTCGATAGCGATTATGTCTCCAACTTTGCTCGACTCTACCAGCCTCTGAACTTGGGCTGAAGTTTTGACTGGTTTACCGTCAACTTTTTGAATCACGTCTCCAGGCAGCAGTCCTCCACGCTTGGCTGGGGAATCATCTGTGACTCCTTTAATCACAATCCCTGCATCCTGCTGAATATTTAGCTGATTTTCTTGATTAATCTGCTGTTTTCTGGTAGGAGAAAGGTCTGCCATTTCAACACCCAAAAAGGGATGTTCCGCACGCCCTTTAGTAAAAAGTTCATTAGCGATGCGGGCGGCGGTTTCAATGGGGATGGCGAAACCAAGCCCTTGAGCATCAGCGCGGATAGCAGTGTTAATACCAATCACTTCGCCTTGGGCGTTCAATAAGGGGCCACCAGAATTACCAGGGTTAATTGCGGCATCAGTTTGGATAAAACTGACTCGTTTATCTGGGACACCAACTTGAGTGCTAGTGCGATCGGTAGCACTGATAATGCCGATAGTGACAGTATTATCTAAACCCAGAGGATTGCCAATAGCGATCGCCCATTGTCCTGGGATCAGGTTTTGCGAATTGCCCAGTTTTACCGTCGGCAAATCATTCGCTTTTATTTTTACCACTGCCACATCTGTTACAGAATCAACTCCTACCACCTTCCCCTCTAGACTCCGACCATCCTTGAGGGTAACTTGTACTGTATCTGTATCTGCCACTACATGAGCGTTGGTGAGTAATTCCCCATCTTCGCTCAAAATAAATCCCGATCCTGTGCCGCGTTCAATGCGTTCTTGAGGAATTGGTTGCTCATCCTCTCCAAAAAATCGCCGCAAGAGGGGATTTTTCAAAGCGTCAGAGATGGGATTGGCTACTTTGCGAGTCGCATTAATTCGCACTACAGCCGGGCCAACTTTTTGCACTGCCGTCGCAATAAAATTCACGTTATCGCCACCAGTAGCCCCAATAGCTCCGTTAGGAGAATTCGGTACTACGGATTCTGGAGGCGAAGCCATTGTTACATTTCTTAACTGTTGGAACGAGCGATTTTGTGGCAGGAGATAGCGACTGCCAAACAAACCTGCACTACCGCCAATTACCAGTAAAAACACATAAACCGCCAGTTGCTTTAAGGATAACTTCATAATTGTTTTGCTCAAGAACAGCAATGCAGTTGCTAATTTCTAAGTGTAGTCAAGCGAACGGCAAGTGGACAGATCAATTTACGAGAAATTAGGGATTGGGCGTTGGGAGTGCTGAGTGCTGAGTTAAGAGTTAGGAGTTTTGTTTATCTCCTTGTCCCTCTCATCTCCCTCATCTCTCTCATCTTCCTCATCTCCCCCAATCCCTAATCCCCATTACTCCTTATCCCCAATTCCCATTCTTCCCATCTAAAATCTAAAGTTAATGCGCTATTGACCTTTATACATGACTTTACCCTTTCGTCAACTATTTCTCTGTAGCTTAGTTAGCGCCTTGGGCCTAGTAAGCATACTGCCATACTCAAACTCAAACAGTGCTAACGCTGCTGTGGGTGGTTGCTCAACTCCAGCCCTATCTCGCTTCCAACGCCATAAAGTTGTTCGTGGCGAAACTTTGGAGAGCATAGCGCAACGCTACAATCTCATTCCGACAACTATTATTGGCATGAATCCAGCTTTGCAGAATGGTGCAGCTGCCGCTGTTGGCAGTGTGCTTCAGATTCCTCCCTACAATGGGATTGTAGTCGAAGTGCCTCGCGGTCAAACTTGGCGACAAGTGGCGGCACAATACAAAATTCGTGCTGATAGCCTGTTTGAGGTGAATGGCTGCCAACAAAACCCCAGAATCGTGTTTGTTCCGGGGGTAAATTGGTCGCCCAATGGCGTTGTAACTAAATCCCCTTTACCAACTGATGCAGGTACGCCAAACCGTGCATCTTTGTCTGGATATCCTTTGGGAGAAATGGCAACTGTAGGATTAGCTTACGGCTGGCAAATTAATCCTACGACGAGTGAAGTTTTCTTCCATAGTGGTGTTGACTTATTAGCACCAGTTGGTAGTAATGTGCTAGCGATCGCACCTGGAACTGTAGCCTTTGCCAACGATCAAGGTTCTTATGGCAAGTTGGTCATTATTAACCACAGTGGCGGACTTCAAAGCCGCTACGCCCAGCTTGACAGTATCAAAGTTACTGTCGGTCAACAAGTCAAAAAAGGAGACTTACTAGGAACAGTAGGCACTAGTGGAAAACCAACATCAACTCAACCACATCTCCATTTTGAAGTGCGTTCTAGCTCATCTCTGGGTTGGGTAGCACAAGATCCCAAAGGTTATTTGAAAAAATGAGGGAATGGAATAGCGAATAGGGGATGAGGAAGCAAGGGGAGACAAGGGGACAAGGGAGAGGACTAAACCTAATGCCCAATGCCTTATGCCCAATTTCCAAATTCACTAGATTTTACGATGTGCATTCCTGCCTCTGCAAATCTTGTAAATGCTGCATCTGCCTGTTCTGTGTAGTCCACAACACCAGGGACAACAACGGGGGAAGTGCAATCTTCTAGTAAATATATTTTTTTCGCCAGGGTGGCATCTACCTGTTTAATTTCTGTTAATAAATCGTCAATTGTCCAAGCGACACAGTGACTTTTAGCTTGACCACTAATAATTACTGCATCATATTCTAAAAGTTGTTTAATCAGGCGCGTATTCTTTTGAGCAAGTGGACGTTGCTCAAAATCTTCTAACACCTCTGGACGTAAGATGGAATAGTTTTCTGTTAAAGGATTTTCACCTTTTATTTCAAATTGCGTTTGACTCTGACGCGCAATGCTGTAGAAAAATATCGCTTCTTCTACTGAAGAAACTAAAGCATGACCGATACCACCCAACATAGAATGATAAGGCCAAACAGTGAGAGGATATTTACCGTCTTGACTGAGTTGCTTAATGTAATGGTAAGCGTGTTTTTCTAATAATTTATAATCCCCATTAGTAACACTGTTAGCTACTGCTGGGTTAACTTTCCAGATACCTTGTTGAATATCTGCTGGTGTAATGCTAGTCGCGGCTGGAGTGGGATGTTCTCCGGCAGCGTTCACCCAAAAGATCGGATGAAAAATTTGCGTTGCTGTGTGGGTATCCAGTGTGGGTACAATTTTCGTGATGATTCCCAAGTTTCGATAGATAAACTCACATAATCTGACGTTATCATCCACCGCCGCATTACCAGATTTTCCACCTACAAATAATTCAAATCCAGGGATGCAGAAGGTGTTTTGGACATCAATTAACAGTAAGCAAATGCTGGTTTTATCTAAAGATGCAGGTTTGATATCATGTTGTTTTGCCCAAATTTCTGCTTCGGCAGCACGTTCTTGGTAAGGTACGCGCCAAACTTCGCCCACTTCTTCAGGATTAAAGTGTAGGGGAATTGGTAATTGGGGTGTTATTTGGGTGTTCATAATTACAACCGCTTTTATTCTGTAATAACATTTACAATTTCAATCCCCAAATTTTCTCAAGTCTAAACTAAATAGTACATTTGTATTGTAAAAACATAAATTTAGCGATCGCTGTCATCTAAGCTTCGCAACATCACCAACCGTCTATCTCACTCATATGTAAACTAACCATAAGGCAAAATATTTATAATTCGATGCAGCTACAGGTATGCAGGAAATTTGGACAAGAATAGAATTCTGGCTCAAAACTAATACTTCACACTGGTGTCTGTAAATTTAGGAGCAACGCAACTTAGTCTGGTTAAAGCGATCGCACTCAAGCTACTCACTTAAAAATCTTTTTAAGCAGAATATCTTTACAAATGAGCAAAACTCCTCAAATGCTCTTGATTTCTTTGCCTGTATTGTTTTCCATTTTTTTCTATAGTAATCGTCCAAAAAAGCCCTAGCTGTGGCAATCTGGGAAACAGAGATTTATTAAATCTGATATTTGAGCAACAGCAAATTTACCTAATCAGGTTATGCAAACTCTGCCCACAGTAAACACTTCAAGCATCACATCACCTCAAGCCACCTTTGATACAACCATCAAGCGGCGTAAAACCCGTCCCGTAAAGGTAGGAAATGTCACCATTGGCGGCGGCTACCCCGTTGTGGTGCAGTCAATGATTAACGAAGATACTCTTGATATTGATGGTTCCGTAGCTGGGATTCGTCGTCTGCACGAAATTGGCTGCGAAATTGTCCGCGTCACAGTGCCGAGTATGGCTCATGCTAAAGCTTTAGGAGAAATTAAACAAAAATTAATTAAAACTTACCAAGATGTGCCCATTGTGGCTGATGTCCATCACAACGGGCTGAAAATCGCTGTGGAAGTTGCCAAGCACATAGAGAAAGTACGAATTAATCCGGGCTTGTATGTGTTTGAAAAACCAAACATCAATCGAACTGAATATACTAAAAGCGAATTTGACGAAATTGGCGATAAAATCCGCGAAACCTTAGAACCTTTGGTAGTTTCTTTGCGCGATCAAGGTAAATCGATGCGGATTGGGGTAAATCACGGTTCCCTTGCTGAGAGAATGCTATTTACTTACGGTGATACCCCCGAAGGAATGGTGGAATCTGCCATAGAATTCATCCGCATCTGTGAATCTTTGGATTTCCGCAACTTGGTAATTTCCATGAAAGCCTCACGAGTGCCGGTGATGGTGGCCGCCTATCGCCTCATCGCCAAGCGCATGGATGAACTGGGTATGGACTACCCGTTACATTTAGGTGTTACAGAAGCCGGTGATGGCGAATACGGGCGAATTAAATCTACAGCTGGTATTGCAACCTTACTTGCTGATGGTATTGGCGATACAATTCGCGTCTCACTGACAGAAGCACCAGAAAAAGAAATTCCCGTCTGTTACAGCATTCTCCAAGCTTTGGGATTGCGAAAAACAATGGTGGAATACGTTGCTTGTCCTTCCTGTGGACGCACTTTGTTTAATCTAGAAGAAGTACTGCATAAAGTCCGGGAAGCCACTAAACACTTAACTGGGCTAGATATTGCAGTTATGGGTTGTATTGTCAATGGGCCTGGAGAAATGGCAGATGCCGACTATGGCTATGTTGGCAAAACACCTGGTTATATTTCTTTGTATCGTGGTCGAGAAGAAATTAAAAAAGTCCCAGAAGATAAAGGTGTAGAGGAATTAATTAACCTCATTAAGGCAGATGAACGCTGGGTAGATCCATAGAGGGGCTAGGGGGAAGAGGGC
>JADEXV010000015.1 GCA_015206945.1 Nostocales cyanobacterium LEGE 12452
GTAGAGGTCTAGATTGCATTGTCCTGTGGATGGTTTAGTAATTTCTCTAATTGTCCGATACCTAGAAAGTAGACGACCCCTATTTATGAATTCACTATTTTGTTATTTTGTCAATGCGTAAGTCCTAAAACCTTTTATATCTCGCTGTTCACAAACTGCTAATGATGCGTTGACGTCAACTTCAATGAAATGTGGAATACTTTGGCGCACTTCTTCCCGAATTTCGCGGTATGGTAAAATGGCCGAAACCAATACAATTACATTATTTCTGGCAAGAAGTTGAGATACAAAACCAATGCGCCTAATATTCTCCTCTCGATCCTCTTTACTGAAACCGAATCCTTTGCATAGGTTTTGACGTCCGCATCACCGTCCAGAACTTCAACTCTGTATCCCTGTATCCGCAGTTCCTTCTCCACGAATTGACAGATAGTAGTTTTACCTGCACCACTCAGACCAGTAAACCATACTGTTACACCATACTCTTGTTGTCTCATCCTACTTTCGTCGTACATTTTAAATGACACACCAAAAAAGCTTTTTTAGGTAATTGTGGGTCAAATAGTAATTTGATTTTTATAATCCTTTTTTAGCAGGAATTTCAGCCATTGCAAGGCAACTCGTCTCAGGCTTGCTACTTTTACCTCTACTGATTTCGATTGAAAAATCGCATATTTATACGCATTTAGGCCAAAGATTTAATACAAAGAATGATCATGTATATGACAGGCTACACCTACGCATTTTCTCAAGCCTAACAACGGAATTTGCCGCTATATTAACAAAACTTGATGATCGAGGTTTCAAATTATTAAAGTTTTAACTAATTTTTACATTCAGTATATATACAGTTTATTTTTAAATAAAATAGTCTTTATTATAACAGTAGATTACTAAACAAGATTTACCGCTAGGACATTATAAAAAACTAAGTTCAAAATATCCGCAAAGTTATATCCAGTATAGCTTGATGGCGGCACGACCCATTATCTGGGGGCGATTCTTTTAGGTGCTGTTTCTGGTACAGGCTTGTTTATTGACATTGATGGCACGCCTAGTAGTCTGTGCCATTAATTCTGAGAGGTTCGTAGTGAGCGATTTATCAGTCAATTTCAATAGTTTTAGCCCTGACTACAAACTTTCACAACTCATCAAAACTAATGACATCAATCACTAGTACACTTTGGCATAAATTTGTTCACCTTTAATCAGTTGCTCTGAGCAACTTGTCTGCTTAATTGAGGAGATAGCTGGATTTACGCCATGTTGTCCTAGTGGTTTGTGCCAGTAATTTTCGGGGTTCGTAGTTGGCGATTTACCGCTCAATTTTAAGGGCTAGAGCCACTGAGTATATTTTGTATTTAACTAAGTCTAAAGTTCCTCAACAAAATTTGAAATTTAATTCAACTGATTTATGTTGTCCACTTTTCCCACTACTGCCCCAGAAGAGAATAACTTAATTCAATGTGATGCCGATCAGGGATTTATCTCCTGGCTGAGTCAAGCCGGAGGCTCAGTTGCCATCACTACCTACCAAGCCGGAAAACTAGCACTAGTCGGCTGGAATGGGGAACAGATAACCATGCTGTTACGCCAATTTTCCAAACCAATGGGATTGGCAGTGAATGGTTCACGACTAGCACTGGCTAGCCATCATGAAGTCTGTTTATTAGCCAATGCCCCCGCCTTAGCTTATGAGTTTTTAGAAGACCAGCCCGGACGCTACGATGCCCTGTATTTGCCACGGGTGACATATTTTACAGGCGACCTGAACATTCACGACCTGGAATTTGGCAGAGAAGGGCTGTGGATTGTCAACACCCGCTTTTCGTGTCTTTCTACCTTGAACCCAGACTTTAGCTTTGTACCGCGCTGGCATCCGAAATTTATTTCTGAAGTAGTCCCAGAAGACCGGTGTCACCTGAATGGATTAGCGATGGTGGATGGTAAACCCAAGTATGTGACTGCCCTTGGTGCGACAGATACCGTTGGAGAATGGCGGTCGGGCAAAGCCAACGGTGGAGTCGTAGTAGAAGTAGAGAGCAATGAAATTATTGTAAATAGATTATCAATGCCCCATTCTCCAATTTGGCATGACGGGTTTTTGTGGTTACTCAACTCTGGAGCAGGGGAAATATGGCGCATTCATCCAGAATCAGGAGACAAACAAGTAGTCTGTGTACTCCCTGGATTTCTGCGAGGGTTATGCTGTATCGGGTATTACGCCCTAGTTGGACTATGCCAGATTCGAGAACGGCATATTTTCGGAGGGTTGCCCATTACCCAACGCTTTGAGCAGTTGCTTTGTGGTGTGGCAGTTGTGGATTTGCGAAATGGGCAGCAGGTGGGGATGCTGAAGTTCACCACAGGCTGTCAAGAACTTTATGATGTACAGTTTCTTGCTGGTGTACAGCGTCCGATGGTTTTGAATCAAGAACGAAAAGAAATCCGCCAAGCATTTACTGCACCAGAGTTTAACTATTGGCTGCGACCGAGTGCAGTGATTCCTAATGACTAAGGAATCTATCTAATCAGACCGTAATTGTTGAAATCAAATCTTTAGTTTTTTCAGAGGTTTTTTCATGACTGAATTCCAAGTTAATACCACCACCATTGGCAATCAATCTAACTCAACAGTAGCTATAGATGCAGATGGTGACTTTGTTATTTCCTGGCAAAGTGATGGTCAAGACGGAACTAAGATATATGCCCAACGCTATAACATTGACGGGACACCTCAAGGGGACGAATTTCAAGTTAATACTGGCACTACTGGCAATCGATATAATCCCGTAATAGCGATAGATACAGATGGTGACTTTGTTATTTCCTGGCAAAGTGATAGTAAAGAAGGGATTGACATATATGCCCGACGCTACAACAATCTTGGGGTGGCTCAAGGGAGCGAATTTAAGGTTAATACCTACGCCACCAGCGACCAAGCTAATCCCATAGCAGTAGCGATGGATTCAAGTGGGGACTTTGTTATCTCTTGGATTAGTTCAGAGGAAGGGTTTAGCTATGAGATATATGCTCAACGCTACAACAATCTTGGGGTGGCTCAAGGGAGCGAATTTAAGGTTAATACCTATACCACTAGCGATCAATATAACTCTACAGTCGCGATGGATGCAGATGGTAGCTTTGTCATTTCCTGGCAAAGCTTTGGTCAGGACGGATCTAATAATGGGATATATGCCCAACGCTACAACAATCTTGGGGTGGCTCAAGGGGGCGAATTTAAGGTTAATACCTACACCACCAGCGACCAAGCTAACCCCATAGTTGCGATGAATGCAGAGGGTGACTTTGTCGTTTCTTGGCAAAGCGATGGTCAGGACGGGTCTGGTAATGGGCTATATGCCCAACTAAACGTTAACAATGGGATTCCCCCAATAATCTCTGCTTCTGGCTCTGCACTGGCATACACCGAAAAAGCCACTATAGCCATCGACTCAGGCATCACCGTCAGCGACTTAGACTCCCCCAACCTAGCTAGTGCCACCGTCAGCATTACCAGTGGTTTCGCCTCTGCTCAAGACACCCTCGCCTTCACCAACCAAAATGGGATTACGGGCAGCTACGACAGCACCACAGGTGTTTTAACCTTAACTGGTAGTTCCACTGTTGCTAACTATCAAGCCGCACTACGTTCTATTACTTATACCAACAACAGTGATAATCCCAGTCTTACACCTCGTACCATCAGCTTTATAGTTAATGATGGGGCTGCTAATAGTACTGCCATTACTCGCGATATTAATATTACGGCGGTGAATGATGCACCTGTTGCTACTGCCACCAACTCTGCTTTGGCATACACTGAGAACGCCACTACAGTCATTGACTCAGGTATCACCGTTAGCGATGTAGACTCTGCTAACCTAGCTAGTGCCACCGTCAGCATTACCAGTGGTTTCGCCTCTGCTCAAGATACCCTCACCTTCACCAGCCAGAATGGGATTACGGGCAACTACAACAGCAGCACAGGTGTTTTAACCTTAACTGGTAGTGCCACCATTGCTAATTATCAAACTGCACTACGTTCTGTTACTTATACGAACAGTAGTGATAACCCCAGTCTTACACCTCGTACCGTCAGCTTTGTGGTCAATGATGGGACTGATAATAGTACTGTTGTTACCCGCAATATTAATATTACGGCAGTGAACACTGCGCCCATTGCTACTGCTACCAACTCTGCTCTGGTATACACCGAGAACGCTACTACAGCCATCGATTCAGGCATCACCCTCAGCGATGAAGACTCCTCCAACCTAGCTAGTGCTACTGTCAAAATTAGCAGTGGCTTTATTTCTGCTCAAGATACCCTCGCCTTCACCAATCAAAATGGGATTACGGGCAGCTACAACAGCACCACAGGTGTCTTAACCTTAACTGGTAGTTCCACTGTTGCTAACTATCAAACCGCACTACGTTCTATTACTTATACCAACAACAGTGATAACCCCAGTCTTACACCTCGTACCATCAGCTTTATAGTTAATGATGGGGCTGCTAATAGTACTGCCATTACTCGCAATATTAATATTACGGCGGTGAATGATGCGCCTGTTGCTGTTAACGATAGCATCACCACAAAAAGAAACATACCCGTTATTATTAGTGCTACTACTCTGTTAAGCAATGATAAAGATGTCGATGTTAGTGATGTTTTGAGTATTACTGGCTTCACCCAACCTAGCCAAGGAAGCTTAGTTAACAACAACGACGGTACCTACACTTATACCCCTGCCCAAAACTATTATGGCTTCGATAGCTTCACTTACAGTATAAGTGATGGGCACGGAGGCAATAGTACTGCTACCGTCAACTTGACTATTAATCAATACAATGTGATTAATGGTACTTTAGGTGCAGACAACCTGAATGGTACAGTCAATATAGATGTCATCTCAGGATTGCAGGGCAATGACACGCTCCAAGGACTAGGTGATAATGACACTCTTGATGGCGCCGATGGAAATGATTCCTTAGATGGTGGTGCAGGAATTGACAGTCTCATCGGTGGTAAAGGCAATGATATTTATATCGTAGACAACCTGAACGATATTATTCTTGAAAGCTTAAATGCAGGCACAGATTTAGTTAAGTCTTCCGTGAGTTGGGTGTTGGGAAATAACCTGGAGAACTTGACCCTGACTGGAAGTGGTGCAATCAATGGTACTGGTAACAGCTTTAATAACATCTTGATTGGTAATACTGGCGCTAACATCTTAAATGGAGAAAATGGCAACGATAACCTCTTTGGTGATTCAGATAATGACACCTTGTTGGGTGGTGCAAGCAATGATACCTTAGATGGCGGTTTAGGAGCTGATAGTCTCAATGGTGGAGTCGGCAATGATATTTATATCGTAGACAACCTGAACGATATTATTATTGAAGGCTTAAATGCAGGCACAGATTTAGTTAAATCTTCGGTAAGTTGGGTGTTGGGAAATAACCTGGAGAACTTGACCCTGGCTGGAAGTGGGGTAATCAATGGTACTGGTAACAGCCTTAATAACATCTTGATTGGCAATACTGGCGCTAACATCTTGAATGGAGAAGATGGCAACGATAGCCTCTTTGGTAGCTCAGGTAATGACACCTTGTTAGGCAGCGCAGGTGATGACACCTTGGATGGAGGTTTAGGATCTGATAGTCTTAATGGTGGAGCTGGCAATGACATTTACACTGTAGACAACTTAAACGACTCGATTATTGAAGGCTTAAATTCAGGCACAGATTTAATTAAGTCTTCGGTGAATTGGGTGTTGGCAGATAACCTGGAAAACTTGACTTTGACTGGAAGTGGGGTAATCAATGGTACTGGTAATAGCCTTAATAACATCCTGACGGGAAATAGTGGTGCTAACACGTTGAATGGAATTGATGGCAACGATAGCCTCTTTGGTAGCTCAGGTAATGACACCTTGTTAGGCGGTGTAGGTGATGACTCCTTGAATGGAGGTGTAGGGACTGACAGTCTTTATGGTGGACTCGGTAATGACATTTACACTGTAGACAACGTAAATGACTTGATTGTTGAAGACTTAAATGGAGGTACAGATTTAGTCAATTCTTCGGTAAATTGGGTGTTGGGAAATAACCTAGAGAATTTGACTCTGACTGGAACCGGGGCAATCAGTGGTACTGGTAACATCTTCAATAACATCCTGATGGGAAATAATGCTGCTAACACATTAACAGGAGCAGATGGCAATGATAGCCTCTTTGGTAACTCAGGCAATGACACCTTGTTCGGTAGTGCAGGTGACGATTTAATCGCTGGTGGAGTTGGTCGAGATGTATTGACTGGTGAAACTGGGCAAGATAGCTTCAACCTAACTGGTACCCGTATTGGAGGGTATGATACGATCGCTGATTTTACTCTTGGAGAGGATACTATCTTGATTTCCAAGGCTGAATTCGGACTGGTTCAATCTCAAAATACTACGCTCGATTCAGGCCTGTTTCGACTTGGTACCACTGCGATCGCAGCGAGCGATCGTTTTATGTACGATCAAACTACGGGTAATCTTTTCTTTGACGCGGATGGAACTGGTAAGACTGCACAAGTTCTTCAAATTGCCCAGTTCTCCAATCAGGTGGCGCTTAGTAGTGCAAATATTACTATCATTGCCTAACGCAAGCTAAACTATAGCAAGCATCAAGAGATTATCCAGTAAGAGACAGAGCAACTCTTGCTGGGTAATCTTTTATAAATACACATTTGAGTGTAATACAACTATAAACTTTTAACTTTCCTCTTGAGAATAACCATTTTTCTCACGTTTGAGGCTTTCTTCTAAGGCTTGAATTTGTTCGCGTCTGGCTTCTAACTCTAAAGAACGCCTTGCTAAGTCTTGGTTTTGCAACGTCAGGGATTGTCGCCAATGTTCTGCTCGCTCGGCTTCGTGCTGCAAAAATTCTGGGGTAATGCCGATGGTGAGGTAGTTTTGTACCAGATGAAGTACCCAGTTGGTAGCGTCTTCTATTCTTTCAATATCGCCTGTAGGAGAAAGTTCGACTAGAACAAGCAAGTTCTCACTCATGATCTTTCCCTTTCCCAGCAGAATGAAAGCTTCTTCGGGAATTATTGCCCACAAGTTATCAGCTTCTTGACGTGCCAACAAGCGTAACTGGTGCTGCTCTAAAAAATCATTTTTACGCACCTGGGCTAGATATAGCATGAGGGTCGCTTCGCTCCAATTAAAAATTAAAAATTAAAAAAATTTAATAAAATAATAAGTTCCAGAATTGAGATTTGGATCTTGTCAATTGGTAACGGGTAATTGGGAATTATTGACAGTCCTATTACCCATTACAGTTATCCTAAGCCACGCAGGCGATCGCTAGGACAATCCCTGAAGGCGATCGCGCAAAATTTCTGCTTGCTTCTGTGCTTCTGCTAAGGCATCACGCGCCCCCTGTACCACATCAGCCCTAGCTCTATCTACGAAACTAGGATTGTTTAATCTGGTACTCAGGGATTGAACTTCGGCTTCAGCTTTACTCAAGCTCTTTTCTAGCTTGGCACGCACAGCTTCAATATCTACCACACCGCTTAGAGGAATTAGCACCTGTATTGTACCAATTACACCTGCGATCGCATTTTCTGGTTCTTGTGGTTGTTCTAATTCTCTCTGCGGGAAAAATCGGCTCCATAACCTAAGTCTTGCTTGAGCAGTGAGTAAATTTTGGCTAACAAACCACGCTGTGTAACCAAAACCAACTATTTCAAAGAAAGTTCCGACGATGGGAATGTCATCAATGGCATTTCCCGCAGCTAAACCCAATCTACCAAAGACAATAGCGACGATAATTAAGCCAATTGTCTTCAAACCCCTCTGAGGTTTTTTCGCAGCAACAGTTTGGTTTTCTTGCTTGTCGGTGATAGTTAAAGTCTCAACCTTCGCCAAATCTTTAATATAAGACTGTCCAGCCGTGAGAACTTCCCGCTCTTTTTGGCTTTCAGTTTGCAAATTCGCTGTCACCTTTACCCCAGGCTTAATATCCGCCTCAGCTCGCAAATTCCGAATTGTGCGGATAGTAGCAATGAGTAATTCAAACTGCTCTTCTAAAGCTGAATCAATTAACTTTGCATCTACCTGCGGATAGATTTGTAATGGTAAAGTTTGCGGGGAATCTGCTGGTTGTTGGGTGAGAGTTTGCCAAATTTCTTCGGTAATATGAGGCATCAACGGATGAAGTAGTTTTAAAATTCCTTCCAATATGTAGCCGAGAGTTTGCTGTGCTACCCGCCGCGATACTGGATCGGCATCTGCTTGCAATCTGGATTTCACCAGTTCAATATACTGGTCGCAGAAATCACCCCAGATGAATTCGTAGAGTCCTTTTGCTGCTTCCCCTAAACCGTAATTATCGATGTAATTCGTGGTTTGTTTGACAACTTGATGATACCGCGAGATAATCCAGCGATCGCTCAATTCGGTAGCTACTGGATTCCCCAATTGTTGCGGCGTTTGTCCATCCAAATTCATCATCACAAATCGGGCAGCGTTCCACAACTTATTTGCAAAGTTGCGCGATGCCTCCACCGATGCCGATTCATCCTTTTTGCGATCGTATTCTAAGCGGATATCTTGACCAGCACCAGCTACTTCTCTAATTAAGGTATAGCGCAGGGCATCAGTACCATATTTGTCAATTAATAACAACGGGTCAATGCCATTACCTTTGCTCTTAGACATCTTTTGGCCTTTTTCATCCAGCACTAAGCCGTGGATGTAAACTGTTTGGAAAGGCATTTGCTGCGTAAAATGCCCAGCCATCATAGTCATTCTGGCTACCCAGAAAAAGATGATGTCAAAGCCTGTCACCAAAGTAGTAGTCGGGTAGTAAGTCGCTAAATCTTGAGTTTGTTCCGGCCAGCCCAAAGTCGAAAACGGCCAGAGTCCAGAAGAGAACCAAGTATCTAGCACATCTGGGTCTTGTTCTAACTTGACATTTTCGCCAAATTGCGATCTAGCTTTTTCCCAAGCTTCAGTTTCCGATTTTGCCACTACAAACGGCGTATTATCAGTAATTTGCCCATCCGTTTCACTGATAGCGTACCAAGCCGGAATTTGGTGTCCCCACCATAATTGGCGAGAGATACACCAATCTTTGAGTTTTACTAGCCAATCACGATAAACCTTAGTCCAGCGTTGGGGGACAAACTCTGGAGAAGTTTGCTGGTCGAGAAATTCGAGAGTGTTGTCAGCTAGGGGGCGAATTTTGACGAACCACTGAGTTGAGAGAAGGGGTTCAATAGGTACTTTACCGCGATCGCTGTAGGGAACGGTATGCTTATAATCTTCAATCTTCACCAAAAAGCCATCTGCTTCTAGGCGAGAAACCACATTTTTTCTCGCAACAAAGCGGTCTTGTCCTTGAAACTCCCCGGCGTTGGCGTTGAGAGTGCCGTCTTTGTTCATAATGTTGATTAACGGCAGATTGTGACGCTTACCCATGTCAAAATCGTTCGGGTCATGGGCGGGAGTTACCTTCACGCAACCCGTGCCGAAAGTCGGGTCAACAAATTCATCGCCAATGATGGGAATTTCTCGTTGTAGAATAGGCAGAGTTAAAGTTTTGCCAATGAGATGTTTGTAGCGATCGTCATTGGGATTAACTGCTACCGCCGTATCACCCAGCATCGTTTCTGGTCGAGTTGTCGCCACCTCTACAAAACCGGAACCATCGGTAAGGGGATAGCGGAAGTGCCAGAGATTTCCATTAACCTCTTGATTTTCCACTTCTACATCAGACACAGCCGATTGGGAAGCTGGACACCAGTTAACTAAATATTCTCCACGATAAATTAAGCCTTCCTCGTAAAGGCGGGTAAATGCCTCGACAACAGCTTTGGATAAACCCTCATCCAGAGTAAACCTTTCCCGTGACCAGTCCACTGAGACACCCAAGCGTCGTAGCTGATTCAGAATTGTTCCTTCAGACTCCGCTTTCCATTGCCAAGCGCGTTCTAGGAATTTTTCGCGCCCCAATTCGTAACGAGTCTTACCCTCTGTTTTGAGTTGCTTTTCCAGCATACTATGCACAGCGATGCTGGCGTGGTCAGTTCCGGGTAGCCACAGGGTATTGCGTCCCTGCATCCGGTGGTAGCGCACGAGGGTATCAATTAAGGCACTTTCAAAGGCGTGACCCATGTGTAAGCTGCCGGTGACATTCGGGGGGGGAATGACGATGCAGTAGGGTTCGCCGCCTTTGTTGGGGTCAGCTTTGTAAACTTGGTTGTCTTCCCAGAATTTTTGCCATTTGGCTTCGGTGGAAAAGGGGTCGTAGAGACTGGGGAGATTGGGAATGGTTGCGGTCATGCGGGAAAACTAAGGAAGGACTTTAATAAATTTTGCCATAGGGTTGGAGAGGGATTATATGGAAACGAACCGCAGAGGCGCAGAGAACGCGGAGGGAAGAGAGTTAGGAGAGGAAATGAATCGGCTTACGGGTGAGGTGATTGGGGCGGCGATTGAGGTGCATAAGGTGTTGGGGCCAGGGTTTTTGGAGGAGGTGTATAAGGAAGCGTTGATTATAGAATTTTTCAGGTGCGGGATACCCCATCTGGTTGAGAAGTCGGTAACAGTAAATTACAAGGGACATGAAGTAGGCAAGGGTAGATTAGATTTTCTGGTTGCCAATTGTCTAATTGTGGAATTAAAAGCTGTCCAAAATTTAGCCCCAATCCACGAAGCTCAAGTCCTCTCATACCTTAAAATGACTAATTACCCCTTAGCCCTTCTCATCAACTTTAACGTCCTCCTTCTCAAAGACGGCATCAAACGCATCATCCTCTCTTAATCTCTCTGCGCCCTCTGCGCCTCTGCGGTTCGTCTCTCAAATCCATGAAACACCAAACAACCTCCCCTTGGACATTCATTCCCACCCTATATTTCACCTCCGGCATACCTTACATCATCATCAACACAGTTTCCGTAATCTTTTACAAAAAACTCGGAATAGATAACACTCATATTGCCCTATGGACAAGTTTTCTCTATCTACCTTGGGTCATCAAAATGTTTTGGGCCCCAATTGTCGATACTTACTCTACCAAACGCAAATGGATAATTTACACCCAATTTGCCATGTTCTGCTGCTTGGGTTTGATAGCCATCTCCTTACAACTACCAAATTTCTTTTTCATCTCCCTTGCAACATTAACAATAGGAGCATTTATTTCTGCAACTTATGACATTGCTACAGACGGCTTCTATCTCCTCGCCTTATCTCCAGAACAACAAGCCTTTTTTGTCGGTATACGCTCACTGTTTTATCGAATGGCTGTTATCTTTGGTTCAGGAATATTAGTAGTCTTAGCAGGTCAGCTTGAAGTATCACTCAATAATATTCCTTTAAGCTGGACTATAGCTATTGGCTTCTCAGCTTTAATTTTAGCAATCTTGTTTATTTCTCATCGCCTATTTTTACCCTTACCTGAATCAGATAACAAACAACAGCTACAGGCTACAGAAATAATCCCCTTTTTGTCTATCATTAGCTCATATTTTACTCAAAATAAAATTATAAGTATTTTAGCATTTATCTTGCTCTACAGACTTGGCGAAGCAATGCTTGTCAAAATAGCTTCTTTATTTTTATTGGACAAACCAGAAGTAGGTGGTTTAGGGCTATCAACATCAGATGTCGGATTAGTATACGGTACATTTGGGGTAATATCCCTAATCTGTGGAGGAATTTTAGGAGGCTTGCTAATTTCTAAATATGGATTAAAAAAATGTCTCTTACCTATGGCTTTAGCTTTGAATTTACCTGATGTATTTTATGTGTATATGGCTTATACGAAGCCTTCACTAACATTAGTCTATCCCTTGGTTTCCTTGGAGCAATTTGGCTATGGTTTTGGGTTTACAGCTTTTAGTGTTTATTTAATGTATATTTGCCAAGGTGAATATAAAACTTCTCATTTTGCCATATCTACTGGCATTATGGCTTTAGGAATGATGTTACCCGGATTAGTTAGCGGTTATCTGCAAAAAGTACTTGGCTATCCATTATTTTTTGCCTTGGTTTGTTTGCTGACTATTCCTGGAATGATTGCTTTATTTTTTATTCCTTTAAAAGAAGAACCAAAGCACCAATAATTAAGTTACTGCAATCCATGAGTTATGTTTTAGGAATAGATGGCGGCGGTAGCAAGACTGTTTGTGTCTTAATGGATGATTTGCATCTAGTGCTAGGTCGTGCTGAAGCAGGCCCATCTAATTATCAGAGTATAGGTATTGAAGCTACTCTACAATCTATTCAATCTACAATTCACAATGCGGTTGAGGCAGCAATAATTACCAATTCTGTGAATATTGACGCGATATGTTTGGGTTTAGCAGGTGTAGGTCGTGCAAAAGATATCGAAGTAGTGAAAGGTTTAATTAAAAAGTTACAGAATAAAAAATTGCCTATTAATTGGGCATTACAGCCAGCCAATATTGTAATTTGTAACGATGCTTTGATTGCTTTAGTTGGTGGAATTGGTCAGCCTGTAGGAATTGTGGTTGCAGCAGGTACTGGTTCGATAGTTTTCGGACGAAATCATGAAGGACATACTAAGCGAGTTGGCGGCTGGGGGTATATTTTAGGAGATGAAGGTAGTGCTTATAAAATTGCGATCGCAGGCATGAACGCAGCATTAAAATCTTATGATGGACGAGAGATGTCAACGAGTTTGCTAGAGGGTTTCAAACAGCATCTTGATTTGAAAAGTATAGAAGATTTAATAGAAGTAGTATATCGCCGAGAATGGGGAGTTAAACAGATAGCAGCTTTAGCACCAATTGTAGATTTTTCAGCAGCATCAGGTGATATAGTAGCGAATATTATAATTGACGATGCTGTAAAAGAGTTAGTAAAAGCTACATCTACAGTAATTGATGCGATTTTTACTACTGACTCAGTTTTAGAAGTAGTCACAACAGGAAGTGTGTGGCGCGGTAGATGCAATATCCATGAAAGATTTGCAGCGTCTCTTGTTAATAAGTTTCCTAATGTAAAGGTGATTTTTCCGAGGTATGAACCTGCTTATGGTGCTGGTTTGTTAGCGTTGCAGACAACTCAAAATTGACGCGAAGAAAGCAATAATATAAGTTTTCAGTCTGCAAATATGCGCCCCAAAAAAGTTACTATTTCAGACCAAGCTGCGGTGGTAGCACTAGAATCATAACGATATCCGTCATCGCGCATGAATGTATGTTCTGCTTCATAGAAAAAAACTTGGTGAGGGATGTTAGCATTCTCAATTGCTTTTATTATGGTTTGGCGATCGCTATCTGGTATATGAGGGTCAAGAGTACCGAACACCATTAGCATCTCACCTTTGATTTCACTTACCCTCTGGATTGTATCGGCTACCTCTTTACCCAATTTACCACTGGGAATTCCAGTCGGGTAACAGCAGACACAAGCCCGAATTTCGCTTTGGAATGCTGCGCGGAAGGCTAAATGTCCACCAATACAAAAGCCGAGAGTGCCTATTTTATTTGGAGAAACCACACTCTCTGTTTTCAGAAATTCAATCACAGCAAGGCAATCGGCATCATAATCAGCTACGGAGGTTCGACGCGCATCGTCATTTCCCCGCATCCTTCCCAGATCGTCTGGCTCAATTACTAAACCAACTGGCTCAATTCGGTGAAAAATTTCTGGGGCTGCTACTACATAGCCGTATCCTGCTAAGTAGTTGGCTAGACGAATCATTGCATCACCTAACTGATAAATATCACTGTAGAAGACAATACCAGGGTATTTTCCTGCTGCTTTGGGAGCCGCAACATAAACACGCATTAAGCTGCCATCTACTCTTAACTCAACATTGCGCTTAGTGATTTGCACTCTTTTGTCTCCGTGTTACGCTTGCTGTCATTAAAGCAGCCTACTGCCATAAGGCATTCATCCGCATCTACAAAATACCTGAAGTTTTTCTAGCATCCGGTTACTTTAAACCTACAATTTGGCTTTCTTTTCTTTACGTGTTTGTACGCTAGCATTTTATTTATTAAACTCAGTACGATGAAAGGACTAGTAAGATAAAGTGGTAAATATTTTCATTTTTAATATTTGGCTTTTTTATGGATAATAATCAAAATTTAAAAACACTTTTTTCTTGTAATCCCTTTGAAGTAATTAAACAATATAAAAATAAGCATAATGGTAAGGATAATAGTATTTATAATTCTCCAGAATATAAAGACTTTCTAAATACAGTCAAGCAGCCTTTTATTAACTTTTGCTATTTAATACATCAACAGATACCATGTGAAATTGCTGCCACTAATTTTTATAAAATAACATCAAACCAATTAATTGAAATAGATATTAATATATTAGTCTCTCCTTATAAAATGAGGTTACATAAGTATTTAGATATATTTTCATTATTATATATAGAATTAATAGATACAGGTATAAACATAAAGTTTGTAGAATATGCAGGCGCATTTTTAGCCAAAAAGATTGTAGAACTAAATCCTGTAATGATAGGAAATATAATTGCTAAAGATGTTAAGGCGTTTGATTTTGCATATAATGGTGATAGTTGTTATTTTAATCAAAGAGAAATATTAAACTTTTCCAAAGAAGAATTAGTTAATAAATTTAAAAAATGGTTTGAGCATTATCTCCCCTTATTTTTACAAGCAGTATCTAAGGAGCCAATACCTGTTGTTAGTCAATATATACATTCTAAGAAACTTAAATATAGCTTAAACCAATGCGCTGAAGATACTGGAGTTTCACAACCAGTACTAGAACGCTGGATACGTACAATTAATCGTAAAGGTCAAGCAATTTTATATGGTTCACCTGGAACAGGAAAAACTTATCTTGCTGAAAAAATCGGCCGATATTTAATCGGCAACAGAGATGGTTTTTCAGAACTGGTTCAATTTCATCCAGCCTACTCTTATGAAGACTTTATTCAAGGTATCCGTCCCCAAAGTCAAGAAGGAAAGTTAACATATCCACTGGTTCCGGGACGCTTTTTGGAATTCTGCAAAAGGGCAGAGTCTTACGAAGATACTTGTGTTTTAATCATTGATGAAATAAACCGCGCTAATCTCGCACAAGTTTTTGGCGAACTAATGTACTTACTTGAGTACCGAGATAAAGAAATTCCATTAGCTGGCGGTAACAGGTTTCGCATCCCGAAAAATGTCCGCATTATTGGGACAATGAATACAGCAGATAGGTCTATTGCCAATATAGATCATGCGCTACGCCGCCGTTTCGCATTTATTGAACTTCGCCCAAATTATGATGTCCTGCGAAATTATCACCGAAAAAGAGGTTTTGTAGTAGAGGGATTACTTAACATTTTAAAGCAATTAAATCAAGCGATCGCAGACAAAAACTACGAAATTGGTATTTCATTCTTTTTAACAGACAACCTACATGAAGATATAGAAGATATATGGCGCATGGAAATTGAACCATATTTAGAAGAATACTTTTTTAACCAGCTAGAAAAAATCGATCAGTTTCGCTGGGATGAAATAAAAAATAAACTATGGATATAAACTCAGCAAAACCAAGAATTATTGAACTTACAGAATATGAAAATAAATCATTTCAGCGTGATGAAATACCCAATTCAGCCGCAGTCGAGTTATTTGAAAAATACAAAACACAAGTAGATATAGAATTTCCTACCTATACAACGAGAGATCGTTGGAAACTGAAAGCTAAAGGATGGGTAGGTTACATTCCTGTAACTCCTGAATTGCATCTAAAAATAAATCCGAAAGTGCCTATCCAAAACCTCTTCGGAATGTTGGAATATGCCTATAATTTAAAAGGGTTTCGCTTTCTCGAAGGGCTAATGGATTGTGAATCTCTAGAGAATTTTTATAATAATCTGGCTCATATCTTAGCCGATAAAGTTTTAGATCGATGCCGCAAAGGATTATATCGTACTTATTTGCCTCAAACACAGCAGTTTTCTTATGTGCGAGGAAGACTAGATGTGCAACAGATAATTCAAAAGCCGTGGAATGTTAAACTGAAATGCGATTACGAAGAACATACGGCTGATATTAAAGAAAATCAAATCCTGGCATGGACACTTTATATCATTGGTCGTAGCGGTTTATGTTCAGAAAGAGTATCACTAAAAGTACGAAAAGCTTATCATGATCTACAAGGATTAGTAACGCTGCAACCTTGTAGCACAGAAGATTGTATTGCCAGACAGTATAATCGCCTCAATCCCGACTATGAACTATTACATAATTTATGTCGATTCTTTTTAGAAAATAGTAGCCCCAGTCATGAGGGGGGAAATTACAAAACCCTACCCTTTCTCGTCGACATGGCACATTTATATGAACTTTTTGTTGCAGAATGGCTTAAGAAAAACACGCCGCAAGGCTATTTTTTCAAACAGCAACATCCAATAGAAATTAGTCAAAATCGGCACTTCAATATAGATATATTACTGTGTGATGCTGATACTGGCAAAACAATAGCAGTTTTGGATACAAAGTATAAAGCCCCAGAACTGGCAGGATATACAGATATTCATCAAATGATCAGCTACGCCAACACAACAAAATGCAAGCAAGCCTTTTTGATATACCCCAAAGACTTAACACAGCCACTAGATATTAAAAGTGACGAAATTCGAGTCCGCAGTCTCACCTTTTCCCTAGATGATAATCTCGATCGCGCAGGTGAAACCTTCTTTAAAAACCTTTTTCTCCTAATCCCTCAGAATTCACACCAATAATTAATAAAGGGGACAGATGACATTCGCTTGCTGCGAAGCACCCATCCCCGAATAGCTGCCCAGATCATGAACCTGGAATCTATAGTCCGGTATCTAATAATCACAGTATCGGCCGAGATATGTAGATTGTCACTGGGATAGATACTGATTTACGAAATACCTACGAAAAGATTGTTACACAATTACTCTTGTTCACCCTTAATTCCGCCTCCCATCGCCAACAGCGCCGTTCCATAAGCCGCTTCTGTGTACACTGACGCTACTACAGGAACCTGCAAATGATGCCCCCTAATCGCAGTCCAAGTTTCATTCGCCGCGCCACCGCCAGCAGTATAAACACGGCTCAAATTGTCTGCGCCCATTTGCTGTAATAATTCATACCCTCGCGCTTCTATACGGGCAATGCTTTCTAACAACCCATGCAAAAATTCCACTGGATTATCTGGGCGTGGTGACAAACGTGGCGGTAGATTCGGATCGTTAATCGGAAAGCGATCGCCTACCTTCAATAACGGATAATAATCTAACTCGCTAGCTTTTGATACATCAATCTCCCGGCTAAGGCTTTCTAACTCAGCATTCGTGAAAAATTGCTTTAGTACTGCACCTCCAGTATTAGAAGCACCACCAGTTAGCCACAAATCACCCAACCGATGGCTGTAAATCCCATATCTAGCATCTTCTACACGGGTACGACTTAACAACTTTAGTACCAATGTTGAACCAAGGGAAGTCACGGCTTCACCAGGTAATTTTGCCCCACTAGCGAGAAAAGCCGCAATACTATCAGTTGTACCTGCACACACCAGACAATCACGGCGAAAACCGAACTTATCCGCAATTTCAGGACGCAATTCGGCAATGGGAGTCCCAGGAGGTAAAACTTTGGGTAGCTGAATCGGTATTTCCAGCTTTTCTAGCCATTCTGGGTATTTCAACTCTTCTACGTCATAACCCAGCTTTAAAGCATTATGGTAATCGCTAATACCCAACTGTCCATGCAGGAGAAACGCCAGCCAATCTGCTTGATGCAGGAAATATCTAGCTTCACTAAAAGAGGGTTGTTGCCTCATCCACAAAAGTTTAGCGAGGCTGGAGGTGGCGCTTAACACGGTATGATTGGGAGGTGCGATACTCCTCAAATGCTCTATTACCAATGATCCCCGCCCATCGTTGTACAGCAATGGTGCATCTGTTGGATTGCCAGCCGCATTGACCAGCAAGACGGTGGAGGAAGTACCATTAATTGCGATCGCTTTAATTTTTCGCCGCAACTCTTCAGGTATTTGTTCCAGCAGGACAAACAAAGTCTCATGCCAAATTTTTGGCGTAACGACGGCTGGTGAGTCCTTGAATGGATATCGTACCTCAGCCTGAATACAATAGGCTTCCTCGTCAATCACCATGCCCCGTGCGCCAGATGTGCCGAAGTCGATACCCAAATACAAATTCATAATTTTTATAAATTTTTTTAATGGAGAATAAATAAGGACTACTGATTAATAACTGCTTTTGTTGCATCTTGTAACAAGATATTCCACAATCTTGGCAAAACAAGGAAAAGTAGTAAACGAACTGTTCAAAATCTATTCAGTTTAGGAGGTTTTCAGCCATGCCTATCTTAGATACTCTGTACATCGCTCAGATATCTTCCATCTCAGATACTCAAGTCTACATCGCTCTAGTTGTAGCCTTGATCCCAGGAGTTCTAGCTTGGCGATTAGCCACAGAACTTTACAAATAAGGCTCCGATGTGACACAGTTGAAAAGCTAATAATCCTGGCAGTACGGGGTGCAGTTTCCAGACTTTATGGCTTTATGTCATAAGTACCTAGAAACCTTGCACTTACGTAAGCCAGGTTATTTTTTAACTAGTGCGACACTTGTAGCTATTTCAAAAAAATGAAGTAATATGACAGCTAAATCAAGCATTCAGGAGTGCTGAGTGCTAATTCAGCTCCGAGTATCGAGTGCTGTTAGCGGTAGCGGGGCGTTTAGCCCGTGCTGAGTAATATTTCCAACTCAGCACTCATGACTCAGCACTCTTGATAGTGTTTCCCTTCACTAAGCGAGGTTATCTTTTAGCATCATGAACGCGACTCAACCCTCTAGACCACCGTTACAACCTATACAAAAACGCCGGGTCATTTCTCGACCAAAGCGGCATCTTCGTCAACGTTCTTACCAGGTGATGGCACTGGAAAGCACAGCCAAAATAGCGGTCAATCTTGTGATTACAGCCGTGGCAGCATCTGCCTTGACACAACTCTTGCCTTACCATTGGTTACAGCAAGAAAAATTACGAGAAATGAGTACTGAAGTCAAGCTGATGGAAGGACATGTCAATGGTTTACAGGCGGAATTTAGCCGTAACTTTGATCCCCAAGAAGCTAAAATTATTAGACAACGGCAAGGACACCGATTCGATCCCAGCCAACGTCAGATAGTCTTGATGAATCAAGATCGCCGAGAAGATGAGCAAACAGACTCATCACCCTAAAATAAATGGCGAATTTGGGATTATTTAGGTTTATTGTGATTCAGACTACGTATAAACTGGGTGTTAATTTATATTATTGCTAATAAGTAATGGTTAATAGCTAATTTTTGAATAGCTATATAGTTATCATCTATTAGTCATTAGCAATACAGCGTCACTAAACTCTAGTTCAAAATTAATCAATTATTTTGAATTTTGAATCCCCCAGAAGAACTAATCTACCAATTAAGACGCTGATTGAGATAGTAACTCGTCTAGCCAATTTTCGAGTTGTAAACGTAAGCGACAACCAGGAATATCCTTATCGTTGTCCATATAGGGTAGTTGAGTAAGGGCACGACGATAATCAGCGATCGCACAATTCCAGTCGCCCCAAAGATGGTAAGTCCTGCCGCGTTCAGCCCAGATATGACCTTCTAGTTGACCGAAAAGCAGTGCTACCTCAAAATTCTCAATTGCCACCTCATATTGCCCCAAATCACGCCAGGTAATGCCTCGGTTAATCCACGCCCGGACATGGTGAGGTTTCAAATCAATCGCTTGATCGTAGTCAGCAAGTGCTACTGCTAATTCTCCACAAGCCGCGTAGTAATTTGCCCGATTATTATAAGCACTAGCCAAATAGGGATTAAGTTTAAGGGCGGTGTTGTAGTCGGAAAGCGCTTTTTGCCTTTCGCCACTTTGAAAATAAATTAGCCCCCGGTTGTTGTAATCAACGGCATTGTGGGGGTGGCGGCAGATTAGTTGGGTTAAAAGTGCGATCGCTTCAGCATAATCTCCTTGTTGAGCCAACCTCAAAGCACAAGAGCGTAAGTCGCTATCCCCGAAACTACATTTGCTACGATCGCTTTTTCTTTGCTCCTTAAGTTTGCTTGTAGTATTTAGAACATACTTGTATTGGTTACTTTGCTGGTCATCGTCAGCTAAAAATGAGTGAATATTCATCTTTCCCTGCTTGAAATACCTGCTTTGTTAAATAAAATTCTAATTTTTTAACACTGGTAGTTTTACTCCTGTGTCTATTCTCAGGGTATTTATGGTTACTTTAAAGCCATCTTAAGACTGAGATTTAAACTACTCATATCAGTAGAAATCTACCCCTTAAATAAACAATTTCTCCTCAAACCTATTTATAGATACTTGATCCCAAAGGCAAATTCCAGAAATAACAAACGTTAAATCTCAAAGACTAGTTAAGTAGTGAGAGCAGCAAATTGGTAGAATGCCAACAAGCCATTCGTTAAAGAGGGGATGAAGACTTGGGAGCAAGGGACATAAGGGAGATGAGAAAGACAAGGGAAATAAGAATGCCCAATACCCTTCAGGAGTGCTGAGTGCTGAGTGCTGAGTGCTGAGTTGTGAATCTCACTTATTTACTCGGAACTCGGAACTCGGAACTGTTTCGCCCAATGCCCAATGCCCCATATCCCATTCCCTAAATTCAATTTTTAAGTTTTGAGAAATTTCCCGATGACAACTGCAATTTCCTATTCCAATGCCCCTGATTTAACAACTGATGATTACATTGTGATCGGCTTGGCAACCTGCTTCGTCAAAGAAGATGGAGAAGTTTATCAAATCGAAGTTATAGAACCGATTCCCTCTGCGGCTTTGGAAGCGCTGTTAAAGGGCATTCCTACCTCCTATAAGCTGGCTCATGCCACAACTTTGGGATCTGTGCTGGATGGCGATTCACAATTGCTGCCAGATGGCTTCCCAGAGTCGGCTCAGTTTGGAGAAGAATTTGTGCCACGGGCATTTGCAGCAGCTCGTACCTACAAGCGTCGTGAATCTGCAAAATCTCTGATTCCTTTGGGTACAAACTACACTGAATTTAAATATTCCATTGAGAGGAAAAGGGTTTTAAACGCCGCTAGAGTTGTCACCAAAGAAGACAATATTAAACAGCATTCTCACACTCACAAAGTTCTTTAAGTAATTATGGTGACATACTCCTACACTGACTCTTCTCTACGAGAGGCTTCGCCAACGATTACAGTGTAGGCTTCTCTTCCAATCCGGCTATTGCTTAGGAGGCGACCAGCTTTAAGAACGGGATGCCCCACCGCTCTATTTTTTATATTTATCGCTGCATTGTGCGGCATAAATATCAATGGAAAATTTACAGCAGGAATTATTGTAATTGATTGCGGAATTGACGAATACTCAGAAATGTTAAAATCACCGCAAAACCTATTAAAACTAGTACCTGAAACCACAAAATTTCAATACCAACACCTTTGAGTAAAACTGCCCGACAAACTTCCACAAAATAACGTAAGGGGTCTAAATAACTAAGCAATTGAATAAAGTAAGGCATAGTAGAAGTAGGACTAGGCGCACCAGAAAGAAGAATCAAGCATGGGATAATAAAGAAGGCCAATAATTGTGCTTGTTGTTCACTTTTGGCGAATGCTCCTAAAAATATGCCAATACTAATGCTTACCCAAAAATACAATACTGCTATGCACAGAAATTCTAGAAAATTACCTTGAAATGGGAGATTAAAAACTATTCTTCCTACGGTTAAAGCAACGAAAACATCAAATGTGAGTAATAGTAAAAGTGGAGCAATTTTAGCGAGAATGATTTCTGTACTAGAAGCTGGTGTCATTAGTAATTGTTCTAGCGTACCTACTTCTTTTTCACGCACGACTAGGGATGATGCAGCCTGAGAACCAACCACCGTCAGTAATACACCAATCATCCCAGGAACGATAAACCAAGCACTTTTTAATCCTGGATTGTAGAGGATAGAAGTTTGAATTTGGGCTTGTCGAGATTGTAGTTTTGATGATGGTTGTTGTAAATAGCGGGAATTATAATCATTAATTAATTCATTAATATAACTAGAAGCAATCCGGGCTGTATTAGCGTCTACAGCATCATATAAAACTTGTACTGAAGCTGTATCTTTACGAACAACATCATTAGTAAATTCGGTGGGAATCACAATTCCAACGGATAATTCACCAACGGCTAAACTATCTATCATTGATTGCTGATTAACATAGTTATCATTAACTACAAAAGCATTTGCTTGATGAAAAACCTCAATAAATTCCCGTGAAGCATTACTCTTGCTATAGTCGGTAATTCCAATTTTTAGATTATGGAGATTAGGATTAAATGCAAAACCAAATAAGAGTAATAAGACAGTAGGCGAAACAACAATTGTAAAAACTAATTGGCGATTACGTAGCAATTGGAAAACTTCTTTGCAAAATAGCGCCCACAATCGACTACCAAAAATGCTGTCTAATAAGTTAGTAAATATTGTTAGCATTTAAGTCTCCACTTGCATTTTTTGTAGTTTATTCCATGCCAGGAAAAAAAATATCATAGCTAGCAATCCTAAAGCTACTACTGCATACCAAATTGCAGACCAACCCATACCTCTAACGAAGGCATCACGTGTCAGCAAAATATAATATCGAGATGGAACAATATTAGATATCCAGCGCAAAGCAAAAGGAATATTAGCAATGGGGTAGATAAAGCCAGACATTAACAGTGATAAAAGAAATGCAGAAATATTCACTGCTTCAATGACAACGCTTTGTGATTGAACATTGCTACCGATAAAAATACCCCAGAAAACACCACAAGCAATATATAGTGTGGAACCAACTAATAAAGGAGTGGGATCGCCTACGAACCTCAAACCAAATATAACTTGAGCGATCGCATTAACTAAAACAACCTCTACCATACCTACTAACCAATAGGCCGTTGCTTTGCCCAATAGGTACTCTATGCTGGTGAGGCTAGAGGCATAAACTTGGACAATTGTACCTTGCTCTCGTTCTCTGGCTGTTGCTAAACCGGCTAGTAATGGTGGAAATAACGTTAAAGCGATCGCGATCGCACCAGGGCCAATATATTTTAAATTTTTTAAGCCAGGGTTATACCAAAAACGCGATCGCACATCCAGTGCCACAGGAGGGGGTTGATTGTGCAGATTTCCAACAAAAGCATTGGTAACAGCTTTAGCATAACCCCTGGCAATATTAGCAGTATTGGCATCGCTACCATCAATTAAGGCTTGAACTGTGGCAATACTTCCTCGCCTTAGTAAGTCACGGGAAAAATCAGGAGGGATAATTAAGCCAATGGTGGCTTCACCCCGATCTAACATTTGGGAAACTTTGATGTTTGATCCTTGGCTAACAACATGAAATTTTTGGGTGCGTTCAAAAGTAGCAATATACTCCCGACTGGTAGGAGTTAAATCTAAATCTTGGACAGCAAGGTTAATTTTGTTAATTTCCAGCGATACAGCAAATCCAAACAACAGCAATAATAAGATTGGTAATGCCAAAGCCAAAGCCACAGTGAGGCGATCGCGTCTTAACTGTCGTAGTTCTTTCAGAGTTTGGGCAAATATACGTTTTAATCTCACCATCAATAATTCACCTCTTAAGAAATAAGGCAGACGGCAGAAGCCAGTACGTTGCCGGGGTGACTAATAACCAATGATCAATAGCCAATGACCAATGACCAATGACCAATGACCAATGACCAATGACCAATGACCAATGACCTTACTCATCCAGCACACTTAAACCACGTTGTTGTGCTTGCGCTACCACACTAATAAATACGTCTTCCAAAGAAAACTCGATTTCTCGGCAGTTGTGAACGAAAACACCCGCCTCAAATAACCAAGCTTGAATTTGGGGAATCTCTAGATCGGGACGATCGACAATAGTATGTAAACGAGAACCGAAAATCGAAACTCGCCAATTTTCTAATTTCTGCTTGAGGAAATCCGAAGCTTTTTGCAAAGGTTCACATTCCCATTCCACCAGTTGTCCCGGTTGTTCGGCTTTGACTTGACGTGGTGTACCTTGGGCAACAATTTCCCCCCCTACCATAAATCCGAGACGATGGCACTGTTCTGCCTCTTCTAAATAGTGAGTAGTTACTAAAATAGCCATTCCTTCCTGAGCAAATTGATTAATTAGCCGCCAAAACTGCCTTCTTGCTAATGGATCAACCCCTGAAGTCGGCTCATCTAAAAACAAAACTTTGGGTTCATGCATGACTGCGGCACCAAAAGCTACTCTCTGCTTCCAACCCCCAGGTAAATCGGCAGTCAGTAGATTTCCCTTGCCAGCTAGATCGCTCATTTGCAATACCCAGTCTTTTTTTGCACGCCGATAACGAAGAGGTATACCGTAAATACCGCAATAAAATTCTAGATTTTGTTCTATTGTCAGATCATCATAAAGAGTGAATTTCTGAGACATATAGCCGATACGTTGCCGGACTTTGGCACTTCGTAATTCACCCGTTTCTCCTGCCAAAGCCATACGTCCAGAACTGGCACTGAGTAAGCCACACAACATTTTAATTGTGGTTGTCTTACCTGCACCATTGGCACCTAATAAACCAAAGACTTCACCGTATTTAATTTCCAGATTGATTTGTTTGACGGCGTGAAAGTTACCGAATATTTTACTGAGATTATTTGCCTTAATCGCAATGCCAGATGTGGATGCTGATTTTTGCAGCCGAGGATAAGCGATCGTGGGAATATCGCCTTTGAGTTCCCGCAAACGAGCCACAAAGGTATTCTCTAAGGTTGGAGTATCAAGAACTAAACTTTCTAATTGCAATTGTTGTTGCTCTAAAACAGATCGAATCCTCTGGCTTGCCTGTTTAGGTTGCGGTGTCAGCACATCCAGATGATCTCCGAAGCGTTGGACATCTGTAAGCACATCTTTAACATCCGTATTTTGTTTTAAAATGTCTTCGGCTTGGTCTAGCTGGGCGATGGGAAGGAAAACTTCGATACGTTCCACGCCCAGACTTGCTTTTACTTGAGCGACTGTATCACATTGCTGAATTTTACCTTCGTAGATTAAGGCAATACGCGAACAGCGTTCGGCTTCATCAAGATAGGGTGTTGCTACAACTGTAGTCATTGCTTCGGTAACAGCCAGTTGGGCGAGAATATCCCAAAATTCACGACGCGATACTGGATCTACACCTGTGGTAGGTTCATCTAATAGCAATATTTGTGGTTGATGAATTAAGGCACAACAAAGCCCTAATTTTTGTTTCATCCCACCAGAAAGACGACCCGCTAAACGGTCTTGAAATCGTGCCAAATCCAACAAACCCAAGTAGTATTTACTCCGCGTTTTAAAAGCTGCTTCACTAACTTCTCGTAAACCAGCAGCATAGCGGAGATTTTCCAGGACACTTAAATCTGGATAAAGGCTGAAGCGTTGGGTGAGGTAGCCCATTTGCAAACGCCGACTCCGGGGTTGGGAACCCAAGACCTCGACAATACCACTCGTTTGTGGCATGACTCCTGAGAGAATCTGAAATGTTGTAGATTTGCCTGCGCCATCAGGGCCAATCAGTCCAAAAATTTCGCCTTGATAAATATCTAAATTAATACCATCTACAGCATTATGACTTTGTTGCCTGTAGCGATGTTGAAGATCGCGAATGGAAATAACACGGCTAAGAGTAGGCTGCAATGGCGATACAGATTCAGTTACAGTTTCATCCTTCATCATTTAGATGCCTGTGTTTGTGGCAACAAAATCCTCGCGTCAGCTGGCATACCTGGTTTGGCTATACCTTGGGGGTTTTTTAAAGTCAGTTCTACACCAAAGACTTGTTTAACTCGGTCTTCTTGAAAATAAATATTTTCTGGCGTAAAGCTGGCTTTGGGATCTACGCGAGTTACTGTTGCTTCTAGTGGTTGGTTGGTAAATCCATCAAGTTCAATCTGTGCTTGTTGCCCTAGTTTGACTTTGGCAATTTCATTAGCGGGAACAAATCCACGCAAATACAATTGGTCGAGATTGACTAATGTCAATAATGGCGCACCACCAGCAACTACTTCTCCTGGTTGTACAGAACGGGTAATTACATTACCAGCCATAGGACTATTCACAACCAAGTAATTCAATTGAGCTTCTATCTGAGCTTTAGCTGCTTGGGCGTTATATACTTCCTGTTGGGCTAAAGAAATGTTACTACGGGCTTGGGCGATTTGTCTTTGGATTTGTAATGCTGCTGTTGCTCGAATTGGTGTATTGCGTAGGGTTGCTTGGGCTTGTGTCAGCCTGCCTTGGGCGGCTTCAATTTGCTGACGCACAACCATCACTCTAGCTTCGACAGCTTCAGCTTGAGCGTCGTCTCGGTCTTGTTGTTGAGCTGATACCACACCTTGACTATATAAATTTCTCGTCCTGTTTTGTTCAGCTTGGGCTAGTTTTAAATTTGTCTGGGCTTCTACTAACTCAGATTTGGCTGCTGCTAAAGAATTTTTTGCCTCTAAAACTCGACCTTCGCTTTCTTGTTTGGCTTGCTGGGTAATGAGATTAGCTTGGTCTAATTCTGCTTGGAGAACTGGTATTTGCTGACGGGCGTGTTCTAAACGCTGTTTCTCAGCATTAATCCTTGCTTGGGTTCCCTGTAGTTGGGCGCGCAAATCTGTATCGTCAATCTTTACTAATAGCTGTCCTGGTTGAATAAAATCTCCTTCTCTGACCACAACTTCGCCAATTTTGCCACCAGTCTTGCTAGAAATATCAGTTTCATAGCCTTCTATTCGACCACTAAGAAATAAACCGTTGGGCTGCGGTTTATATAAAAATTGACGATACCCTACGTATCCTAAGCTGCCAAGAAGCGCGATCGCTGCTACAAAAATAATGGGTTTAACAATTTTGAGACGTGGTTTTTTGGGCTGTTGGGGAGGTAACTGGAGTTGAGGGTTGTCAATTTCAGCAGGTTGTATGGAACTACTGGGAGCTTGTTTGGAATTATAAGACTCATTTTCTGTTTCTAACATAAGGTATAAGGTATGGCTCTAAATTTATTAATTAAGACTATTGCCATCAAAATTAAATCTTTAATTTAGTTCTGGTTGTTCATGGGCAGACAGCAAAGCGATCGCTGCTTGACGAGCATACTCTACTGTGGTTAGGGCTGAAGTTCCCTCCATATTGACTGTAAAAATAGCTCCGCCAATTAAAAGCATCATCTGCTGTACGAAACTTTCCGGATTGCAGAGGTCTGCTTCCTGTACCAAATGGGTAATGTGAGCAAAAAGGATCTGTCTCGGTTCTACACAAAATTCATAGGCGGGATGTTGTATATCACCTAATTGAGCAGCTGCGGTACTAAAGGGACAACCATGAAACTCATGGATGACTAACCACTGTCCTAAAACATTAAAAATAGCTATTAGACGTTCTTTCGGGCTACCATGATGCTGCTCTAAGGCTTGAGATAACCATTGCTGCCATTGTTCACTTCTGCGACGCATGACTTCGGTAATCAATTCATCCTTGGAGGCGAAATGATGGTAAAGAGTCGTTTTGGCAACATTAGATTTGGCTACTATCTCATCTACACCGACATTACGAATACCCTTTTGATAGAAAAGCGTGGTAGCAGTTGTTAATATTCGTTCCCGTGGTTCGGCTCTTATGAGTATCATAAAGTACAATACCTACAGGTCTGTATTCTAGAATTTATTATATGTCTAATCCTTTGGGTTTCGAGCAGTTACTACAAATCTATTAACAATGTAAAATCGCCCAGATTACTCTGCAAAACTTGTCTGCTCAACAGGCGTTGGCTTTGGTGTTGCTTCATTTGTGATCGTCTGTGCCCATTTTTCAGTAAACCAAAAAGTTTTTTATAAGCCTTACCATCTGGACATTTCAGCTAAAACCAGGGATATCAAAAAACCAACAATTTAAATTACAGGTTTGTATTTACGATCAATCTGCGTTGGAACAGAATGAGCAGCATTAATGAGTTTAGCAAGCGATCGCATGGATGTCATTTATTAAGTAATGTAACGATGAAACAATAATTTGAATAATCTGACAGTCTGCTACTGATATAGAAGTATATGAATTTCAATCAAAAAACATCTCTTATTTGTGTAATTTTAAGTATTGGAGACTGTGAAAAGGACGAAATTAATGGTTTTCTATAGAACCATAGACTACAAAATATCTGAGAATATACTTTTTTGAACGAAACAAATCTAAAAATATAGATTCCCTTTAAAAAAGATGTTTGAAAAGTCCTCTTCTCGGTAGCAAAACGTTGTAAATCTTTCGAAATACCCTTGGGCAACTTTGATTCCGGTTCCTTCCTTTTTAAGAGGGTTAGGGAGTATCAATAAGTACCTAAAATTACAGCCAACCACTTTTCAAACAACCTCTAAGAAGTCTGGGATGCTATAGGAGGCTTTTTGATCTGAAAAACCATTGTGGCTTTTTAGGGAAAAATTGACGTGCTTAAGTAGAAAAAGTAATGATGAAATCAAGGTTCTTATTTGGCGATTATGAAGAAAATTCTGGTAATAGAAAATCACACTTCAACTCGTAATCTCTTTGTAGAAAACCTGCAAGCAAAAGGTTTTGATACGATAGATGCCGAAGATGGTCTAATTGGTATGCATTTGGCAAAAGAACAGCTACCAGATTTGATAGTTAGTGAAGTTAAAACCCCTACGATTGATGGTGTTAGTATCCTCAAAAATCTCCGCCATAACTCTGTTACAGCGACTATGCCAATGATTTTTGTCAGCGAACAAGGTAGTCGTGCTGATATCCGTAAGGCAATGGAATTAGGAGCAGATGATTATATTACTAAACCTTGTCAAGTAGACGAATTATTGCGAGCGATCGCCACCTGTTTAACAAAAAGAGATATCCTTCGGCAAGAGTTAATTTTGCAGCATGAGAATCTCTCAAAAACACAATTATCTGATCAAGAAAACACCATTCAATCTGATTGCAAATTAAAAGAGGTTTTTCAATTTATCGAAAATAATTACTGTCACCCGATAAGTCTCAGTGATGTAGCCGCGGCAGTTGGTTATTCTGCGGCATATCTGACTAACTTTGTACGCAAGAAAACTGGTCAATCTATTCAAATGTGGATTATTCAACACCGGATGACAGCAGCACGTACCTTGTTACTGGAAACAGATAAAACAGTGGTATATATAGCCGCTAAAATAGGTTATCTTCATACAGTTCATTTTTGTCGTCAATTTCGTCAACATCATGGTAAAGCTCCTCAAGCTTGGAGAAAAGAACAATTAAATCGATAAAAATTAAACAGAAAAAATTGTTTATCTTATCAAAAAAATGTTCATTGTAAATATCAAGCGTAGAGCTTATCATTAAATTATTGAAGTCATAAGACCTTTTGTATAAATACTTCAATTGCCATCTTGAACGGAGAGAAAGATCAGGAAAAATTCTTCTCTATCCTGCGTTCTGTTCCGAATTACATTCCTGATTATTTGACTTTGGCAAGAGGTCTATAGTAATTAGCAAGGAAGAAAAACAATGCTTGATTATCAAAAATATTCCAAACATGGTGCAGCAAGATAAATTTACTAGGATTAGTAACTCATCTGATTACTCTTTTTGAATACATAAAATAGGTTATGTTTCCTGTTCTAATAATGCTGATAGCTCAAGCCTTTTCAAACAGGAATAGTTTCCTAAGCCAAAGTACTTTTTTAAATTTATCCAGGATGTTCCAAAAATGACTCACACTAATACCCAGGCAATCGGAGAACAAATTCTTCAGCATATCTTTCATCATCGTCGATTAATATCACATACAGAGCCTTGTGGACAAGAACCTTGTCCATTGTGTCTGGCTCCTCATATGCAAAAAATCCAGTATTTTATTGAAAGAGAAAAGCCAATTCACTTTATTCTTCCTGCTTTTCCTGCTAAATCACCAAATCAAAAAAAAGTGTTGAGTTCCCTACCCGACATGGGTGAACAAGTTGCACTACAATTTCTTCAATCATTATGTGTGCAAATCCAAGATATCTATGCTCCTGGCGCTGAGATTACAATTTGCTCTGATGGACGAGTATTTAGCGATCTTGTCTGCGTTAGCGATGAGAATGTGACTGCCTACGGACGGGAAATCAGAAACATCATCGATGAAATTAATGCAGATGCGATCGCCTTATTTAACTTAGAGGATGTCTTCCTGGATCTCAATTTCGATCAAATGCGAGAGAAAATAGTCCTTGAGTATGGTGAATCTCTGGAAAATCTCCGGCTTTTAGTCAAGACTGACTTAAATTATCGTAATTTATTCAATGGTATTCATCGCTTCCTCTGCGAAGATTATCAGGCTTTACAACCATTCAAAACCCGCAATCAAATCAAAACCGAATGCAAAGAACTCGCCTATAGCGTGATTCAGCGTAGTAACGCCTGGAGTTCTTTAGTCGCCCAGCAATTCCCCCAAGCCTTACGCTTCTCCATTCATCCCCAACCTTTCCATTCAGAAAAAATTGGTATCCACATGATCAAAACCTTAGATCAATGGGGTACACCTTGGCATAACGCCGTAGTCCATGACGGTAATCAATTCCTACTCCTCAAACGTAGCCAAGCAGAAAAAGCCGATGCTTCTCTAATTTGGCACAACGATCGCCCTAGCCATTTCCACGTTGCAGACATATCACAATTTATCACCACAATTTCTACACAAGAGGCAGCATGATCGCAATTTCACCTAATCCACAAACATCAATCAAGTTCAATAGTCAGCCTTTATGTCCCTTCGGCTTACTACTTGAAGCTACTGAACCACAATCTGATATCCGAAAATTATCAATCCCACAGTTGCGTCAGCTTACTTGGGAGCATAGCCTAATTGTTCTACGTGGCTTTTCATCCTTGCAAGAAGAAGTATTGCCAGATTATTGCACCAATTGGGGAACACTCCTAACTTGGGATTTTGGTACAGTACTCAACCTTATTGTCCACGACAACCCCCAAAATTATCTATTTACAACTGGTAATGTTCCATTTCATTGGGATGGTGCATTCGCTAAAGCAGTACCTAGCTTTCTATTTTTCCAATGTCTGCAAGCACCGAGCGCAGGAAGCGGTGGTGAAAGCTTGTTCTGTCACACAACCAGAGTATTGCAAAATGCCACTCCTGAAGAACGTCAAGCCTGGCAAAAGATTAACATTACCTATAAAACTCAAAAACTAGCTCATTACGGCGGCAAAATTACAGCACCCCTTGTGAGTCAGCATCCCATTACTGGTAATCCCATACTGCGTTTTGCAGAACCACTAAATGAGGATAGTGTGCATCTCAATCCTTTATTTCTGGAGATTTCAGGTTTAGCATCTGGAAAGCCAAACCAATTCCTCAATGATTTGATCGCTAGGCTTTATCTACCACAACATTGTTTCGCACACCAATGGCAAGAAGGAGATATTCTTATCGCTGACAATCATGCATTGTTACATGGTCGTAATCCCTTCTTAGCAAATTCACCACGACATCTACAACGCGTGCATATTTTATAGATTTTTCACAATTCATAAAAGCTCAAAATTTTCTCAAATAGATGGAGAAGTTAAATATGCAAGATAAAGTACTGATCAGTCCAAAAGAACTTGCTTCAATGCTTGAAAATGAATCAGTCGTGGTTATAGATACCCGTAGTCCTGATGACTATGCAACCTCACATATTCCTGGGGCGGTAAATATACATGATATTTTCACACACTTTGCATTTTCCTCATCAGAAGGTATAGAAACCTTGCATACCATGTTTTCAGATTTGTTTGGTGCAGCAGGGCTATCTGGTGAAGAAACTGCTGTAATTTATGAACATACAATGAACAAGGGCTATGGGCAGTCCTGTCGAGGCTTCTTTTTGCTCAAATACTTGGGATATCCTAAAGTTGCAGTACTTCATGGAGGTAAAAAAGCTTGGGATATAGAAGGTTTCCCAACAACAAGTGAATTTCCCACTCCTCAAACAAAGTCTTTTCCCCTCAAAGTTGATCCCTCTATTCTGGTAACTACAGAGGAGATGCTACGTTCATTAAACAATCCCTTTGTATTTAAGTTAGATGTTAGAGATTATGAGGAATGGTCAGGTATCACCGCTTCTCCACAAGACATGATTTTTTGCCCTCGCAAAGGAAGGATTCCTAATTCTGTCTGGATTGAATGGCAACGTATGATGGTTCAAGAAGATGATGGAATACCTCTGTTCCGTTCTAAGGAAGAGATTTTAGAAATCTGTAGTCAAGTAGGTATTAAACCGGAATCAACCGTCTACATTTATTGTCTTGCGGGTATCAGAGCTTCCAATACATACATAGCTCTCAAAGAAGCAGGCATCCTTGATGTGAGAGTATACCTTGGTTCTTGGTTTGAGTGGTCGCGAGATCCGGAACTTCCAATTGAACAAAAAGAATCCAATTCAAGCAGGATGATTGCACAAATTTAACCTTACAAACTCTACACTGCTGATTTTTTGAGAGTAAAGCGTCCCCTAACCTTTATTTTGTTGTACTTAATCATGATGATTGTAGTGGAGACGCTTTTTATTACAAAAATAATCTCTGGAATGAATAATGATAAATAGAACAGTGTTTCCTCACAGACAATTTGTTGTTGCTTTAGTCTTAGATTGGGCAATTATTGCTATAACTATTTGGTTGGCAGGATATGTAAATAATCTGTTGTTTTATGGTCTTGCAATTTTCATAATTGGAATAAGGCAGCATGCTTTGGGTGTATTGGGTCATGAAGGTGTTCATAATCTAATTTCCAAAAATCGAAAAATTAACGATGGAATAGCCAATATTTTCTGTGCATGGCCTATTTCTTTCAATGTAGAGAGCTTTCGAGCATTGCATATAGAACACCATAAACATCTAGGTACAGAGAATGATTCAGAACTTCAATATTTAACAAACTTTGATGTTCCAACTAATAAGCTAAAAGTATTACGTATATTTTTACTTAATTTTTGCGGATTGGGATTTCTTAAAGTTCTGAAATTTTTATATATTTTTAGGCCGACAACCCTAAAAAGTTCCATAGGACCAATCTTAACCACATTTACATTTTTTGCTGTTGGCTTTTACACAAATCAACTTTGGATACCGTTAATTTGGTATCTTTCCTTAGCTACGTCATTTTGGGCTGTATTTAATGTCAGGCCTTGGTTTGAACATATTGGAGTTGAAAATGAAGATAATTCACTTACCCAACGCTTTAAACCTAGCCTACTGGAGCAATTTATCTTTTTTCCCCACAATTTTTGGTTACATTACGAACACCATAAATGGCCAAATGTACCTTTTTATGATTTACCGCTAAAAAGAGTAGCTGACAACACCATACCAGTTTTGACAACAATGGAAGTCTTGAATAAATTATGTAATTCTCCAACTCAACAACTAATAACTTCTGGAAATAACAGTAAGCCTAGTGAAGTACAACTCACTTCTGTGAAAGCTAATTAAATTGAGTTACAAAAAATTAGTTCTATTCACATCTTGTACTTACTAAAAATTTTGCAATCTCCCACTACTATTCACTTCAGGAATAATTAATGAACACTTCTACTCAAACACTAGAATACGACGTTGTAATCATCGGTGCAGGATTCGCAGGCGTGTGCCAAGCCCGTCATCTATTACTCAAAATCCCTAATATTCGGGTTGCTATAGTTGATTCTCGTCCCGAAGAACCAAAAAGAACAGATCACAGACTTGGTGAATCAACAGTCGAAATTGCCGCTATGTTTCTGTTTCGAGAGTTAGGTTTGCAAGAGTATATGATTGAAAATCATACACCAAAGTCAGGATTGAATTTTCACTGGCCTAAAAACCCAAATAAAACAGAATCGATGAGCGATTACTATACCACTTGGGTTAATCGACAACTTCACCTCCCATCTTTTCATATCAATCGCGCTAAATTTGACCGAGACGTGCTGGAAATGAATAAGCAGATGGGAGCTACCTATTATAATGGTCGCGTGCTTGATGTAGAATTAGCACCAAAAGATGCAATCAAAACTGTAAAAGTCAAAACTAGCGGTGAATATTTAGAACTCAAAGCCAAACATATTATTGATGCTGCTGGTCGCAAGTTTATTATTGGACGCAAAACAGATAATCTGATCTTTGATAAAAAGGAACTTTATGGAATTGATACTGGATCTGCATGGGTATGGGTTAGAAATGTAGACCGTAAGATATTTGATAACGGTTTACATGGTAATGAAACACTTGCTAGCCGTTATTACGCTACTAATCACTGGATGGGAACTGGTCATTGGTTGTGGATGATTCCTTTAGATAAAGACACTATGGATTTATCAGTAGGAGTTGTTCACCACAATGACGCGATTTCTGCTTCCCAAGTTAATACTGAAGAAAAGTTTTATGCCTTTCTCAAAGCCAATCATAATGTTCTGTATCAACTTCTGAAGAGTGGCGAACACTTAGAGTTTCATTACTTGCCAAGGTTAGCTCACAGAAGTAAAACAATTCTTTCTGATGATAATTGGTATGTAATTGGTGATGCTGCTTGCATTTTTGATGCTCTTTATAGCTTGGGATCAACAATGATTGCAATGGCTGTTGAGAGTGTAACCGAAGTGATAAGTGCTAAGTTGGCTGGTGAAAGTGATGCAGAGGAAAAACGAGTAGCTTATAACAATTTCAATCTTTTATTCCAACGTAATGTTAATCTTCTTGTCAGCAATCATCCCAAACAATTGGGTAACGCTAGTGTGATGAGCTGGCGTGTATATTCAGATCCAATGTGGTGGTTTGGTGTTTTGGTGCCAATGTACATAGGTAAATGGCATTTAGATTTAAAGTTCATCTCTATGGCTACTGGTGTTGTAGAGGAGAACATGAACTTTTTCTTGGATGTGTATAAACAGCTGAATGAATTAGCAGAAAAAGGAGCCAATATTGGTTTTATGGATCAGTTGCGTGCCGATCAGTTGATTGGACACTATTACACAGGCAAATTATTTGATAAACACTTCCTGGAAAATGCCAAGTTAGAACCTCGACGCACCAATGTTTTTACTGGCATTAAAGCTACTGCATTTTATACGGCTGCTTGGTATACGAAGTTGCAATGGAAAGCTTTTGGTTTAAAAGGACTATTAGCACCGCGCAGCTTATATCATATCTTTCGCTTCTTGATCTTATCGAGAAAGTTAGCGATCGCAGATTTAATTTTTCGCTTTCAGACTCGAAATTTACCCTACAACAGCCGTATTGCTAAATTGCGTCAAGAATTTAAGAGCTATCAATATCAACCTGAGCTACCAAATTGGCATGAAGAAGTTAAAGCTGAAGTTGATAAACGGGTAATTGAAATGGTGAAATAGTGCTTCCCGGATTTCTCACAAGTGAGAAATTCGGGTATTGCCGGGGCAAACGCAATACTTCTTAAATTTACTCAGCACTCAGCACTGAGTTGGTAAAAAGCCATGCTACAAAACGAGAAATCAAGACTTATGTATTTTTCTTTTTTCGTATGAAACCACGCTGTGCTAACGTAATTCGTAATTCGTAATTGAATTCTTAACTACGAATTACGAATCTGTTAACGATAATTTGTAAATTGCAAAGCAACTGGGTAGTCTTCTTGTTTCAGACGCTGCATTACAACTTGCAAGTCATCTTTAGATTTGGCAGAAACCCGCACAGCATCCCCTTGAATTGAGGCTTGTACCTTTTTGAATTCGTCGCGGATCAATTTGGAAATTTGTTTGGCGATTTCCTGACTAATGCCTTTTTTGAGTTTAATTTCTTGACGCACGCGATTACCACTGGCTGATTCAACTTTACCAAAATCAAAGATTTTCTGGGAGAGGTTACGCTTGGCAGCTTTTTCTCGCAGAATGGTGTGTACAGAATCTAAGGTAAATTCGCTGTCCGTACTAACGTTAATGCTTTCTTCAACTAACTCGACAGTAGTTTCAGTGTCTTTGAGGTCGTAACGACCTTTGATGTCTCGTATAACTTGATCGACAGCGTTAACCAACTCTTGGCGGTCAAAGTCGCTCACAATGTCAAAGGAAAAAGTAGAAGCCATAAAACATTTTGGATTTTAGATTTTGGATTTTAGATGGGGCATGGGGCGTTGAGCACTTGTTGTTATTTTCCTATGTCTCTACACTACCCACTCCCCACTCCCTAGTAGAGACGCAATTAATTGCGTCTCTTCCAATTCCCACTTAACTAGTAGCTTGGATGATACTCAAGAAAAAGAGAGTGGCAGAGCCAGAGATGCCAATGCCAAACATCAGCGAGCCTCTTTCAGAGAAGCTACGCTAATGCAAAAGGGGTATATTCAAAATATAAAAAATCGAGTATAGCAAACACGCCACTACAAAGGCGATCGCAGCTACTTGGGCTGTAAAATAATTTACACCAATTACATAAGCCATCAATGCAGGTGTGGCAAATATCATAAAGGCTTCAAAGGTGTTCTGATGTGCCCAAGTAGCCCGTTGTGTATAAGGCGGCAATTGATCAAACAGAGCGCGAGGAGTAGAAAACATTTCATACCCAATACGTACACGGACATCACCTACTAGCAAAAATGGCACGTAAATTAGAACGGCAGCAGCAGCGATCGAGTACAAAAAAATTATCATTACTTATTTTAGTCATTGGTTATTAGTCATCAGTCATCAGTCATCAGTCATTAGTCAAATACAAATGACAAAAGACAAATGACAAATGACTAATCAAAGTAGAAAAGCGTCACCACTTTTCTTTGTTCTTCCGCATCTTGACAGGTTTGCAACAGGGTGCGACTGTCGTGAAATGCAAAGCAGATCAGTTGCTGGCAACGGGAGACAATCTCCTTGTTGCACAAGTAACTAGCTTCCGCCAGAGACAAATTATCATTACTGGGATTTTCGACTAGATGCATTACCTGTTCTAGTTGCTGGCGCGATTCCAAAGGCTGGCGTTCCAGGCTTTGGGGGAGAATCACCGTCAACAAATTTGCATCAGCCCGGGTTGCTCCCTTGATGGCCGCTGAATTTGTACCTGTAGCACCAGAAGTAATGATTCGATTACCCGATAAAACTAGGGCGTATGTCATCATTTCAATAAGATTCTGATGCGTAATCGGTACATGACGAGAACCCAACAAGGCAATTCTTTTAGAACCCGTTTGCTGGATTGTCGCCAGTTCTTGCGCTAATGTATCGAGGTTAATAAGGTCTGTTGATTGGCTCAAAGATGGAGATAATCAGATTAAACGACCCAGATATTTTACCAAACAGCGTGTAGATGCGAGGAAAACTTGAGTTAAACATTACTACTAATTTTCGATTGTTTGATTTAGTAACTCCATTAGTTGGTTACACCAGGCTAGCCGATGTGTTTCGTAACTAATGCCATTTAGGAATGAAATTTGCCTGCTTCTGGCAGTTCTTGCAGATCCTGAAAGTAACGCTGTTCTAATTGGCGATAGTTCCAGGATTTGGAGCGTTTTGCCAGAAATCCAGTCAAAAGCTTGGTAAAGGTTTAATCAAGCCATTAGTGCTGATGGCAGTGTGGGCATTTGGCACGAAACTTATTTAATAAAATCGGGAAGATATAAGGCGATTTATGGGAATATGCCTGTCTTTGGATTATCTGCTGCAACTAAGCACGTTCCAGCTATGGGGCGGAAGGAAACAGCACGCCGTCCCTTGGGAGGTGACGGCGAACCAGCTGTATCCTAGCAATACAGCCTCCTAACTGATAACTGAGCATTGATGCTCTTAATAAGTTTGAGTTGATGAATCTAAGACAATGCCGCTGCGGGAGTTAAACCTAGTTTGGATAACAAGCGGTCAATGTCAAAATGCTCGGACATCAACTGACGAATATACTGAACCTTAATCGGCTCGTGGACACGGACTTGACCAAAAGTGCGGTCAACAATTCCTACAGTAGTTAGGGTATCCAAGTCAACAGACAAAATGGGTATTTCTAGTTCTTCAGCGCGACTGAGAATGAACGGTGGGGGTGGTAGTTGCCCAGTGAGAATTAAACATTGGGTAGAAGTTTCTAAAGCCGCTTGCTGAATTTCCACCCGATCGCCTCCTGTCACCACTGCCATATTCCGGCGTTTGCGGAAATATTTCACAGCTGAATTGACATTCATCGCTCCAATTGCCAGACTTTCTACTAACAAATCCATGCGATCGTTGCGACAGAGAACATCAGCCTTTAACTGTTTGACTAGTTCGCCAACACTCACACTGCGGAGCAAATCGCTGTTTGGCAGCATTGCTAGCACCGGAATACCCTGCTGTTCCAAAAATGGTAGCACGAGAGTTTCAACTGCTTCTAGTTGGGTGACAGGAATATCATTGATCACAGCTCCAATCAAGCGATCGCCCACACGCCTTTTAGCAGCCAACAGTGCCTCAACCGAAAGCAACGATTTATAGCGGGCTACTAACAGCACGCCAGCATCCAATACTTCAGCCATTTGCAGTAAAGACAAGTCAAACAAATTGCCTTCGGATAAATCACCAGGCCCCTCCAGTAACACCACATCTCCTTGAGATTTATGTAAATATTGCTGTATTAGGGACTGCTGATAATCGGTTTTGTCTTCCCCCCGTAAGCGCTTTTGCACATTTGGTTCATCCAAAGCCAGCATTGTAGGTGCAATGCGGTTTTCCGGCAAATTGAGGCTAAGAGCGATGAACTGGACATCTTCTTCAATTACGGTTCCACTGGACGAATTGAAAGACGTACCGAGTGGTTTACCGTAGGTAATATCCAGACCTTTTTGCTGTAGCTGATGAGACAAACCCAGAACAGTTGCAGATTTACCGCTGTAATTCTCGGTCGATCCAATCAGCAAATATTTAGGGGATTTTGGCACACATGCACTCCTAATTTCAAAAGTCAGAAGAACCCAGCTAGGTGTTTCCTAATTCTAGTTCCTTCTGGCAAAAGCCTCCCGCTCTCACAAATTAAGCTTTCCCAGAATTACCTTCTGAATCAGCAGGGCCAGGAGAAAGGTTTTCTTTCCTTGTATCGGATCTGCTAACCTGTGCGCCTACCTTAAAGATTTATCATTACCAATAAATAGCAAACTAAAAATCTCAGAACTTCGTTGCTATGGAAGGGTTGGTAGGGTCAAAGAGGATTTGCCAGAGATTGAGTGGGTTATCTTTATATGTGTTAGTTGATGCAAGAGGTAAGTTATGGATATTGAAGAATTGCTGGAAAGGTATGCTGCTGGAGAAAGAGATTTTAGGTACGTTGATTTAAGTAGCAGTGATTTGACTGGTGTAATTTTCAGTGGTAGCTATGCCATTGCGTATGAATTAGCACAACAAATAAAGTACTGCGATCGCCTACGTTAAATTGCAAGCGATCGCAGATGAAAAGCCTTCATAAATTTCCTCAAAAACCCAACACCTGCATTGATTTCTCAAGTACTTCCTTGGGGCGAAAGGGTTTAGTTAAATATAAGTCTGCACCAACCTCAATTCCTTTTTGTTTATCAAATTCCTGTCCCTTAGCTGTCAAAATTATGATGTAGATGTCAGTCATTTGCAAGTCGTGTTTTACAATATGGCAGACTTGCAGACCATTCATTTTCGGCATCATTACATCAAGAAAAACCAGGTTTGGTTTTTCAGTTTTAATAGTTTCGAGAGCTTCTTCTCCATTTCTAGCAGTTAGAAGTTCAACACCCTCATCTTCTAATGCTTCTAAGGCTTGTTCCATCAAAATCAAGATATTAGGTTCATCGTCAACAATTAAAATTTTTTGGGTCATGGGGATTGGTGATTGAGGATTGGGAAGTGGGGATTGAGCATTGGGCATTAGGAATTAAAGATTGGGGATTAGAATAATTCTTTAAGCTGTTACGCATTTAAGTTACACATCAACTGGTGAGCTTGTCATTTGTCTTTTGTCCTTTGTCCTTTGTCCTTTGTCCTTGGTAAACACAAATGACTAATGACTAATGACTAATGACGGTCTACACGGAAAATAGTGCAATATTTAGGCGCGTTAGCTTACCATTCCCCAGTCTCCAATCCCCACTCCCTAGCAATTACTGTTCTGACAGCATAATAAAAAATACATTTTCCAACTCCTTCTCAAAGCGTAGGGTTTTCACCAAATCGGCTTCTTGAGAGAAGATAGAATCGATGATGATCATGTCAGGTTTGGCTGACAGGGCTTTATAAATGCATTCTTGCGGATCTGAGGCTTCAATCACACTGTATCCCTGAGTTTGCAGTACATCTGATAGGGTTTTTAAGGCTGATGCATTTTTATCTACAACCAATACCTTTTTACTAGAAGTACCTTGGTAAAGCAGCGAGCCAATTTCGTTGAGGAGTTTTTCTGTGTCAATGGGCTTAGTGAGATAGCGATCGATACCAATATGGTAGCCTCTTTCTTTGTTTTCAATAATCGACAGAATAATGATCGGAATGTCTGCGGTCTGAGGATCGTTTTTGAGAACGGCTGCCACATCGAAGCCGTTGATTTGGGGCATCATCACATCCAAGAGAATCAAATCGGGACGGGCTATTTTGATTTGATGAATTGCATCCATGCCGTCCTTTCCTTCGCGAACGTTGTAGCCTTCGTTTTCCAGTTGTTGACGGAGCAGTTCCCGAATATTAGCGTCATCATCTACAACCAAAATGGTTTTACGGTTTTGGTTCAGCACAGGGTTTTTGGTGATGACGTGTTCTTTGAGTTGCTTGACTAGCGTATCTAAATTCAGATTAGCAGTAGTTTTTTGATCGCAGGCGTAGGTAGGAATGATGAACGAGAATATGCTGCCTTTACCTGGTTCACTCTCAACCCAGATTCTACCGCCGTGATGATCGACGATTTGTTTACAGATGGGCAGTCCTAACCCTGTGCCTTTGGGTTTGTCGGTGAGGGTGTCGCCAACTTGGCGGAATTTCTCGAATACCTTCGGCTGGTCTTCAGGTGCAATCCCAATGCCTGTATCGATAACGCTGATACAAACACCGTCGTTTCCTTGTTGGACGCGGCAGACGACACAACCGGATTCGGTAAACTTAACGGCATTGGAAATCAGATTGATTAAAACTTGCAGCAGACGGTTGCGATCGCCTACTATCTGAGGCAGTCCAGGTTCAATCTCGCTGACCAATTGCAAGCCATTGGTTTCAAATAACCCGGCAGTAGAATTGGTTGCCCAATCCAGTAATTCACTCGGATCGAGGGGCTGCATTTGCCATTCCACTTTACCTGCTTCCATCTTGGCGATGTCCAAGACATCATTAATCAAAGATGTGAGCCGTTCTGCTTCCGACACAATAATGTTGAGATTGTCAGCCACCCGCTTAATCGTTTTCTGAAGCTTCCGGTCTTCGGTAGAAATCATTGGGAACACATCGGTTTCCAGCTTTTCTTGAATGATGGATGCAAAACCGAGGACAGAAGTCAGTGGTGTCCGTAGTTCATGGGAAACTGTTGAGATAAAGTCGGTTTTCATTTGGTCGATTTCTTTTTCTGCCGTTACATCCCGAATCAGCAGTGCCGAACCGAAGCAGGCAGAGGGTTCTGAATCTGTCGTCTTTTTGAAAATGGCGGTTGCCACTGCCTGACCAATGCGTTCCTTCGTCAGTGCAACTTCGGCAGAGAACACCTCTCCGGGATGGGACTGAGTTCGTGCAACCAGCTCTGCTAAACCAGATATCGGCAATTCTCGGTAGTGACCGTTGAGGGCGGTAGCTGTCAATCCATACATAGCTAAAAAGGCAGGATTGAAGTGGGTGATTTGTCCTGCGGTGTCTGCCACTAACAAACCATCTGCTAAGTTATCCAAAATGGCATTTAATCCCTGCGCTTCTGCTAGGGTATTTTGCAGGGCAGCTGTCCGCTCGACAACTCTGGCTTCCAGTTCTTGATTAAGTTGCCGCAGAGCAATTTCTGCTTGTTTGCGGGCAGAAATATCGGTATTGATTTCTAGCATGGCACAGGGTTGACCGGATAAATCTCGTTGCAAAGTCCAGCGGCTCTGAACGGTGATTGGTCTGCCATCGCGCGTGATGTGTTCCAGTTCTCCTTCCCAAGTGCCCTCCCTTATAAACTCTGATAGAATTTCTTCTAAAGGTTTTGGAAAGGTTGATTTTAGAAATGCGTGAATGTATTGGTCTTTCACTTCCTCACGCGTCCAACCGTAGAGCCTTTCGGCACCCTGATTCCAGTGAGAGATTTTGTCGCTCATGTCGCGGACGATGATGGCATCGCTGGAATGATTCAACATATCGAATAAACGTTGATTTTCAGCTTCTGCCAGCTTGCGATCGTGAATATCAGTACAGGTGCCAATCCATTCCCGAATACTGCCGTCTTCTTCCAAGACGGGGGCACCACAGACAGAGAAGTAGCGGTATGTGCCATCCTTGCCATGCAGCCGATATTCGGTTTGGTAGATACCTCGGTTTGCCACAGCAGCATTCCAAACTTCTGTGGAGTTGGCACGGTCATTGGGGTGAATTGGATCGATCCAGCCCCAACCTTCAACTTCAGCTTTGCTCTGCCCCGTATAGTCCATCCAGGTGAGCATTTCACTACTTATTCCCAGTCCTTCCGCGGTAGCTCCCCAGACGATCTGTGAAGTAGCAGTTACTAACGAGCGATATCGTTCTTTAAGACGCTGATTTTCGGCTTCTGCCAGCTTACGCTCGTGAATATCGGTGCAGGTGCCAATCCACTCCTGGACGCTGCCATCTTCTTCTATAACGGGCGCACCCCAGACCCAAAAGTAGCGATAGTTGCCATCCTTGCCACGAATTCGGTATTCAATTTGATACATACTCAGGTTTGCCACGGCAGTACTCCAGACTTCTCCGGTGTAGGCGCGATCGTCAGGATGAACGGCATCAATCCAGCCCCCATTTTCCGCTTCAGCTAGAGTTTGACCTGTATAAGCTATCCAGCTTGCCAGTTCAAAGCAGATTCCTTGTGGTGTACTTACCCAGACAATTTGTGTATTAGCAGTTATCAAAGATCGGTATCGGCCTTCACTCTGTTTCAGGATTTGTTCATGATGTTGGCGTTCCTGCTGAACGCGTCGAAGGTCGCTGATATCTTCTACACTGGACCAGATCAGTTGCTCCCCATCTTTCTCAATCATCAGTCCAGAAATTCTGACCGGAACCAGATGCCCATCTTTGTGGATTAACTCTTTCTCATAAGGGCCATAGCGACCAGTTTGTTCTAGCTTCTCTAGCGTAGCTTGATCGGCGATCGCATATTTTTCAGGAGTAATCTGGTGATAGTTAAGATTCAAGGTTTCTGGAACAGTGCGCCCCAAAATGGCAGCATAGGCGGGGTTGATGTTAATTAGTGTCCCATCTGTTCGGCATAGTACTAGCCCAACAGGACATAGTTCAAATAGCTGACTGTTGGATTCATCAAGTTGTTTAAACATGGTTGAGTTTCTTTAGTGGCGTGTTTGAGTAGGGTTAGAACAACAGAACCAAGACAACAAAGTGGCGTAAAGCTTTAACGAAATTGGGTGGTGTTGAAACATCTGGTAAATTTGATCGGGTGATGCACCTTCTACAGCTGGACTGTGCTGTGAAAGTCGCTGGATCAATTGAGTGTGGCGGATCAACAAATCCGTCGGTTTGAGCATTGGGGCTGTTGATGGAATGAAGCCGTCGGCATCGGAAGTAGAGGATGATTCGGTTGTAGGGACTGGCGACGCAGAAGTGCTATTTTGTTCTTCAGCAGCGTCTGCCAATGCACAATTGACTGGAATCTGAATCCAGAATTCTGTGCCTTCACCCGGTTGAGAACGACACTTAAGCATTCCCCGATGTTTGTTTACAACAATTTGGTAGCTGATTGCCATGCCTAACCCGGTTCCCTTGCCAATATCTTTCGTGGTGAAGAAGGGATCGTAAATGCGGCGGATTACTTCCTCCTTCATGCCTGGTCCATTGTCGGCAATACGAATCACAACCCACTGGTTGTCAAGGAATTCAGTACGAATGGTGATTTGTCCTGTAGGGAGAGATATTTCTTCATTGCCCATTCCCTCCTCTAGAGCATCAATGGCATTTGCCAAAATGTTCATAAATACCTGATTCAACTGTCCGGGGTAGCATTCTATCAGGGGAAGTTTGGCATAATCTTTAACAATTTCAATTTTTGGTCGGCGAATAGCCGCTTTCAGGCGATGGTGAAGAATCATCAGCGTCCCATCAATGCCATCGTGGATGTTGACAGCTTTCATTTCTGCTTCGTCATGACGGGAGAAGTTTTTCAGTGATTGGACAATTTCTACGATGCGACCTGTGCCTAGTTTCATCGAATCTAGCAGTTTGGGGAGATCCTCCATGATAAATTCCAGGTCTATATTGTCTAACTCTGATTCCAGTTCTGGAGGAGCAACAGGTAGGAATTTCTGATACTTTTCTAATAGGTGCAACAAGTCTTGGGCGTATTCGGCAACATACCTTAAATTGCCGTAAATAAAGTTAACCGGGTTGTTGATTTCGTGGGCAACTCCGGCAATGAGTTGCCCTAGACTGGACATTTTTTCGCTTTGGATTAACTTAGTTTGGGCCAATTGCAACTCATGGAGAGCTTGCTGAAGCTTCTGTGTCTGGGCTTTTGCCTGGACAGCTGCTTGAGTGCTTTGCTCATAAAGCACAGCTTTGTCAATAGCGATCGCTGTTTGAGAAGCAAAGATACTCACCAGTTTCAGGTGTTCAGCCTTGTACGAGTCAGTTTTGACCGTTCCAATAGCGATCGCTCCCAGTACCCGCTCTTTAGCTCGTAACGGTACACAAATCATCGCACTAACCCTTTTTTGCCCCTCTAATCGCGGATCGGCTTGCACATCATTGACGAGTTCTGCCCGGTTGGATTGCACAATGTTGCCGATAATTCCCTTACCCGGTTCCGGCTGATTGTGGTCAAAAAACACTCCAAATTCGGCAATAATTTCAAACGCAGTTGCATCTGAACTCAAAAGCAGAATCATCCCCGCAGATGATTCAATTAATTGACTCAATTCTTGAAGCACAAGTTGGGCAATCTGTCGCGTATCTAAACTTGTTGTCAGTTGAGTCGAGATATCGTCAAACAAATCAATTTCCTGATATCGCTCTAGCAATTCTTTGGCGAGTACTTTCTTCTCAGCTTCCTGCTTTGCCAGAAATGAGAGCAAATTTGCAAGTAGAGTTGCCTGTTCTTGCCCAACAACCCAACCAATAATTTCTCCTGAAACCTCGATTGGATATCGATTTTCTCCAGTTTGCTCCCCAATGCTAATCAGTTTCGTGCCGTCTACCAGTTCAACATCAATCGCGATGTTGAACTGGTAGACTAAGTTATGAATAAGAGATGGCAACTCTTTTTTGTTGAGCATCTTTTTGAGGTTAACTGCGGGCATGAAATACCTCATCTAGAGCAGGTTGCAAATTTTTAGCAATCAGTGTTGATTCATTGGCGTAGTCTCTCAAAGAGACACCCACACTGTATTGCAACCTCCTGCCACCTTCACCCCTTTGCATAAGCAAGCTACGCCTAGCATCTCCCGAAAAGAAAGGAATTGTCATAAAAATCTAGGGATATAATAATTTACTAATTAAGACTAGTTTTCCCAAAAACATTAGTGATATAACAGTGAAGTCGAGCGGTAGCAAATACCTTTAAACTCTGTACCAGAGGCATTATTACGTTCTTGTAACTCGCTTACTGTTTGAATTCTAGAATAACTATAAGTAAAAAATTTCTAATTAGATAAAAACATAGATTTAAATCTATGGTAAATCAATGTCTCTTGTCGCTGCTCCTCATAAATTGGGAATTAGCTTTATGAGTATATTAGGTGAGCGCATTTATGAGAGTAGAATAATCTCCTTAAGCGTACAAAAACAAGCTGCGATCGCAGCTTATTCTAGTCATTTTAAAAAGTATTTATGTAAGCGCTAATTTTAGTTAGATCCGAGAGTCGCGAAAACGAAGTCTGAGTAATCGCAGCCAGCGTAACCACATTTGTGATGGTTGTTCAAAGAAGGTGAAAATATCGCCGAAACCTAAATTAGTTTTGTGATGATGTAACCAGTGTCTCTCAGGAGTAGTAATAAATAGAATTTGACATAAAATATTTACAGGCTTTGGAGTTTGCCAACCCAGTACACTTATGTGTCTCCACCATACATGAAACTGACCAAGCAGTAATCCAGAGATGACGCCAATCGGAGAGAAAGACCACAAGACTACTGCTACAAGTACATAAGGTAAAGCTCCCAAGATCCCATCTAAAAGAACTTGGGGATTAAAAGTCAAAATAGCGTAGTGGCGGAAGTCTTTCTTCCAGGAGTGGTGCGTTTTTAAATGAAGGCTACCAAAAACGTGCTCGGGTACGTGGTAAAGGAATGTAGATAAAAAATCGCCAAAAAACAGTAATAACCAAGCAACAGCGATAGCCTCAAGCATTTGTACTCCTCAAGAATAGTTAAGAAAACTCCACAGAAAATATGCAAATGTCATGCTGTAGACGTAGACCAATACGGTTCGGATAAGCATTTTGAACTCAGAATTACCTTTGGGGAAAAGGTTAAGGGTTAAAGGTTTTTCTCCCCCTTCCCTTTCCCTTTTCTTTTTCCCTTTCCCTTTCCCTTTCCCCTTTAACCGAACCGTATTAGGATGTAGACACCTAGTTTTCCGCTATTCAAGCAGCATCTGTGCGTCTCATGTGTCTACGCTCCAGGTAATTTGGCTCAGAGTATATGTAATTAGGTCAGTTGCAGTTTCTATGAATCTCCGATCCTTAATGCACTAATCAGTAACTCGTAAGAACCTCCAATTTGACTTTTAGCTCTGGGTTAATGGTACTAATACATCTAAAACCCGATAGAAATACAGTGTTTTACTATAGTTACTACACAATCTTCTTACTAAGGCATACAGCGTAAGCAAAGGTTGAGTTAAACTTAGTACAAATTTAGGTTAAGGCTTTCTGCAATATTGTTAATTCAAAATAAATTGCAATTAAGCTTCAACTATGAATCTAATTAGAATAATATAAATAGATATTCTGCCAATATTCATTGAGTTATTGAGGTGAATTAAGCAGGTTTATAATTTAATTGAACTGCTGTAAAACTTGGATAATCTAGAATTAACTAGACGCCATAGATATTTTTTTGTAAATCGAGTAATAATATCGCTCTCAAGCTCATTTTCAATGATGAATTAATATTGAATAGACAGGGATATTTTTATAATTTATTTTTATTTGCCAAGTGCGTTGGAATTCGCTGACTCTAGACTATTTACTCGCTCTTGTTGTAGACACCGACGACTTTATGTGTCTCCCTTGTTCTGTGGTTGGTGCTGCACATAGCTTGCTACGCGCAGTAAACGTGTAGGCATGAGATTACATCCTAAGCTAAAAGGGATAAAAAATTAAATGATAGAGTACTAAATATTGATTCTTCCTTTATCATTTATAGACAAGTTAGTAAATCAGTAAAGCGCATCGGCAATATTTATTTACAACGTGTCCTATTGAAAGGGTATCTCAGTATATCCAAAATTTAGGTTACTTTCCAGTTGGAAGGTAAAATCAGGGTTTGAAGTTATGATTACACGATTTATCTGTTTCAGTATGAACAAAAAATGGGCGGTCAAGCGAATCACTATAAACCTGGCATCAAATGAAGCCAAAAACCTTGAAAAATATTGTGAACAGACAGGCAGGCCAGCAACGGATGTAATTAGAGAACTTATTCGAGCCTTGCCACTGACGAAATAAAAGTAGATTTGCGAACGATTTTACCTTGGTTCATTTTTAAGATATAAGCATTAGAATTTGGTTTAATTGGAGGTCTTAAATTTAGAAGTAATTTTTTGTAATGATTCAGAGGAATGTAAAAATTTAGTTTCTGGCGTGCTGCGCCCATTTACGACAGGCGCAACGCGCAGAAAAGAAGATGACACGATCGCTATTATTGAGTTGCACAATGAGGAGTGAGAGAAGATTTTTTTAGTTCGGTGACTATCCTTATTCTGTCGTCATCTTCGTCAAAAAATAATCTCTAGCCCATATTGTTTCAAATTTTCGCAACCAACAACAGCATTGAGGTAGCAAATATACAGTCGTCAGGATCTAATCTATGATTACTGCTTTTGCAATTACTCACGTCAAAGTCAAATTGGAAACCTTTGTCCAAATCGGCAACGCCTTCTACTTCAGCTATAACTCTTCTGGACTGGGGCTTTTCAGACTTGGCGTCAATGTTCAGCAGGTCAAGGCAAAGCTTGAATGAGTTCTCGAATCACGTCTATTGGTAGTTTGCCTGTTTGTTCACAATACTTTTCAAGATTTTGGGCTTCATCTGATGCCAAGTTTACAGTGATTCGCTTAAGCGCTCTTTTTTGACTGGAGGTTGTCAAACGGGGAAATTTAAGTGCAGCAGTTTTATTCATTGATTGATAAGCTAGATATATACAAACTTTCCTTATCAAGATTGCCAATTCTGAGCTATCTTTACCAGTGAAAATCGAGATTTTGAGATTGAACTTAAGCTTTACGCTCCAAAAGTATTACGTAAAATACGAGGTATTAAATAACTAATACATACGTAGTAATTCTCCCATTAGCAAGTGTAATAAATAAACTTTTGGCTGAAGAGATGATATTAGCAATGCCCTACAGCCCAGGTAGCCTTTTGAGAAGCAACGTTGAATTACTGAGACAAGTGGATATATGACGTATTTTTTGTCACTTAAACTTGGTATCTTACCTGTTTTAAATCCTCAGCAACATGAGATTATTCGTTTGCTATGGCTATTACCCCATATCCATAACAACCTAGTAGATAATTCCTTTTAATAAAAAGTGATTAAACGAACAGTGAGTTAATACATGACTTTACAGAATTGGAGACGTAAGCGTGGTGTTGCACTTACTACTAAGGGTTTACAAAAAATTAAAGAAGCAAAGCATCAGTCAGAAGCAAAAGAAAATTTTGGAAATAGATACACTCTTGAAGAAATGAGTGTACGTTCTGGTTTATATTCCGCCACCATCTCGAAAGTATTGAATCGGGAAGGAGGAGTTGACAAACAGACTATTGAGAAGCTTTTTTCAGTTTTTAACTTAAAAATAGATAAAAGTGACTATTCAAGCTCAAATACTCGTCTAGATTGGGGAGAAGCTATCTTTAACTCAACTTTTTACGGGCGTATAGAAGAACTGATTACACTAGAGCAATGGATTCTCAATGAACACTGTCAATTGGTTGCACTATTGGGAATAGGAGGTATTGGAAAAACAGCACTGTCTGTAAAGTTTGCTCAGAAAATTCAGGACAACTTTGAGTATGTGATCTGGCGATCGCTACGAGAAGCACCGCCTCTTAAAATTATCCTGGGTAACTTAATCCAATTTCTATCTGACGAACAGGAAACAGAAAGTAACTTACCAGAAAGTTTTAGCGATCGGGTATCGCGACTACTCTATTATTTACAAAATAATCGCTGTTTAGTGATCCTTGATAATGCAGAATCAATTCTCCGCAGTGGTAGCCGCGCCGGACTTTATCGAGAAGGGTATGAGGAATATGGTGAGCTTTTAAGACGGGTGGGAGAAGCAACTCACCAAAGCTGCTTAGTGCTGACTAGTCGTGAAAAACCTAGAGAAATAGCATTTTTGGAAGGACAAGCACTACCTGTTCGCTCATTGCCACTGAGTGGATTGAAGGTGGCGGAAGGGCAAGAAATTTTAAAACTCAAGGGACTATCGGCGGCAGAAGATGAATGGAAAGTAATGATTGAACGTTACGCAGGCAATCCATTAGCCTTAAAGATAGTTGCCACAACCATTCAAGATATCTTTGATGGTAATATAACTAACTTTTTGCAACAAGACACTGCTGTTTTTGGAGACATTCGCGATATTTTAGAGCAGCAGTTTGAGCGCTTGTCAGATTTAGAAAAGGAAATAATGTATTGGTTAGCGATTAACCGAGAGTCGATCGCACTATCAGAATTGCGAGATGACATTATATCACCAGTACCACAAGCAAAATTACTAGAAGCTCTGGAATCTTTAGGAAGGCGATCGCTAATCGAGAAGGCATCTCTACGGGACGCTGCGCGTAGCTTGCTTCCCGGTAGGGGTACGCTAATGCCAACGCCGACGCTGATTGAAAAAAGTGAAGCACTATTCACACTTCAGCCTGTGGTCATGGAGTATATAACTAGTAGATTAATAGAACAGGTCTGTGAAGAAATTGTCACTCAGAATATTCATTTGTTCAGGTGTCATGCTTTGATGAAGGCTACGGCTAAAGACTATGTTAAGGATACTCAAGTTCGTCTCATCATCAAACCAGTTATAGATGGCTTGCTTCATGGCTTAAGAAGTAAAAGAAGAATTGAAAATCAGTTAATTCAAATTCTTACAAAACTGCAAGAAGAATCTCCTTTAGAACCAGGGTATACGGCTGGCAATATTCTCAATCTGCTTACTCATACAGAAATTGATCTTAGTGGCTATGATTTTTCTCACCTAACTGTTTGGCAAGCGGACCTACGCAACGTAAATTTGCACAATGTAAATTTCACTTACGCCGATCTAGCTAAGTCTGTTTTTGTTGAAACCCTGGGGGGAATTCATTCGGTAGCATTTAGCCCTAATGGAAAACTCTTGGCAACAGGAGATACTAGTGGTGAGATTCGCCTGTATCAGGTTGTGGATGGAAAACAATTGCTTATCGTCAAGGGGCACACAGGTTTTATCTGGCCAGTAGCTTTTAGTCCCGATGGTCATATTTTTGCTAGTGGCGGTGATGACCAAAAGGTCAAGCTATGGGATACCAATACGGGGCAATGCCTTGCAAATTTGCAAGGTCATAGTGGTGGGATCTGGTCAATTGCTTTCAGTCCAGACGGTCAACTGCTCGCAAGTAGCAGTGAAGACCATACGGTGAAGTTGTGGGACACTAGCAGCGATCAATGCCTTAAAACTCTGCAAGGACATAGTAATCGTGTTACATCAGTCACCTTCAGTACTCAAGGTACTATGCTTGCCAGTGGCAGTGACGATCAAACGGTGAAATTGTGGGATACTAACAGCGGTCAATGCCTCAAAACTATGCAGGTCGATAATAGTGGGAGTAAATCAGTTGCTTTCAGCCCGGATTGTCAAACTCTGGCCAGTGGCTGTCATAACCAAATTGTGAGGCTATTTGATGTCAGTACGGGTCAATGCCTTCAGACTTTGTATGGTCATACTGATTGCGTAAATTCTGTTGCCTTTAGTTATGATGGTCGGACACTGGCAAGTAGCAGTGATGACCAAACTGTGAAACTCTGGGATGCAAGTACTGGTCGTTGCCTTACCACTCTACACGGACATAATAGCAGGGTTTGGTCAGTTGCGTTTAGTCCAGAAGGTAAGACGCTAGTAAGTGGCAGCGATGACCAAACGGTCAAGCTGTGGGATGTAAGTATTGGTCAATGCCTTAAGACTTTTCAGGGTTATTGTAATGGTATCTGGTCAGTAGCCTTCAGTCCTCAAGGTACTACACTTGCTAGTGGTAGTAATGACCAAACGGTAAGGTTATGGGATGCTAATACTGGTCAGTGCCTCAAAACTTTGCGAGGACATAGTAATCGGGTGACATCAGTAGCCTTCAATCCTCAAGGTACTATACTTGCCAGTGGCAGTGAAGATCAAACAGTGAAGTTGTGGGATACTAACACTGGCGAATGTCTCAAAATTTTGTTGGGACATAGTAATCGGGTTACATCAGTTGCATTCAGTCCCCAAGGTAGTATGCTTGCCAGTAGCAGTGAAGACCAAACAGTGAAGTTGTGGGATACTAATACCTGGCAATGCCTCAAAACTTTACAAGGTCACACTCATTGGGTATGGGCAGTCGCTTTTAGCCAGGACAGTGACATGCTGGCCAGTGTTAGTAATGATCAAACAGTAAGGCTCTGGAATGTCAGCACTGGTCGTTGCCTTCAAATTATGTACGGTCATACTGACTGGATTTGGTCAGTCGCCTTAAGTCCTGATGGTAATACAGTGGCGAGTGGCAGCTTTGACCAAACGGTAAAACTCTGGGATGTCAGCACAGGTCAATGTATTGGAACTTTGTATGGGCATACTAGTGGTGTATACACAGTTGCCTTTCTGGATAATTGCACGCTGGCAAGTGGTAGTGGCGATCAAATGGTTAAGCTATGGGATCTTAACACAAGCAGTTGCGTAACGACTTTGTTAGCACATACCAAGTTAGTCTGGTCAGTAGCATTTAGTCCCAATGCTCAAACCCTAGTTAGTAGTAGTCAAGATGATACTATTAAGCTTTGGAATGTCAAGACAGGTGAGTGCCTGAAAACTTTGAAAAGCTATAGACCCTACGAAGCTATGAATATTACTAAAGTGACAGGTTTAACTGAGGCTCAAAAAATTACTCTGAAAGATTTAGGGGCGGTTGAGAAATAGGAGTAGACCACACTTACTGCGCGGTATATCCCCCATCAATTATCATATTATGCCCTGTAACAAAGGAAGCTACGTCCGAACACAACCATACCACAGCTTCTGCAACCTCCTCTGGTTTGCCAATACGTCCTACAGGATGCCCAGCTGCAACTTGAGCGAGTAGGTCTGTGGGCACAGTTGCTAACATATCGGTTTCAATACTACCGGGACTTACAATGTTAAGTCGGATGCCAGATTTAGCGTATTCTATTGCCGCTGCTCGGGTTAAGGCAATAACTCCACCTTTAGTGGCACTATAGGCGGCAGTACCTGCGGCACCTATCACACCACCAACTGAAGCAACGTTTACAATTGCACCGCCCTCTTGTTTGAGCATCGTGCTAATCTCGTACTTGAGGCAGAGCCACATTCCTTTGAGATTTACGTCAAACATTTGGTTCCAGTCTTCTTCCGACATTTCAATGAGTGGTCTGAAAATTGCGCGTCCGGCATTGTTACAAGCGCAGTCCAAACGACCATAAGTATCCACTGTCTTGTTAACCAACGCTTCCACTTCAGTTGCTCTTGATACATCGGTTTGAACGAAAATAGCCTCTCCTCCTGCCTCTTGTATGCGGCGCACAGTTTCCTCCCCCTCGGCAATTCTACGGCTGGCAGCTACAACCTTGGCTCCAACACGTGCAAATGCGATCGCTGTTGCCCGACCAATACCTGATGAAGCCCCAGTAACTAATGCTACTTTTCCATCAAATTGACCTGTCATGGATGTAACTTTCCTCTAAATTGCTTTGTTCTGCATTAACTGATAATGGCGTTGCAGTGCCGAAACTGCACCAAAAGCACTTAAAGCCAACACTCCTAACACATTAGAAGGTTCAGGGATAGACACTGGCTTCAGTACTGAAAACGCAGATTCTCCAATCAGCCGATGAGCTGCGGTTGTAGGATGAACTGGGTCCCAAAATAAAAATTTGTCTGGATTACAGGCGACTGGTTGGGTGGGCAAATTTAAGGGCACTACTGACAAGTCTTGTATGCAATAGTTGGTAGCATTTGTCAGACCGAATTTCCTTGGTTCGGCGATTATCTTACTAAATAAGTCATTAACATTGAAAGAAATAATGTTGATATCAGGATCTAGTTGCTGGTTCAAAAAGTTGATGGTCGCGTTTAAGCCAGAATTATGTGCATTGGTCAATGTACTGAGCAAGCTGGGTATTTGACTATTGAAGTTTGCAACTGGAAACTTTCCCAAATCTGGCTGGTTAACTACCATAATATTTTGAGCGCCTATGGTAGAAAGCGATGTCACTGCTGCTGATATATTTGCAACTGCCTGACTGGGGTTCGGAACACGGCCTGCAAAGTAACTGAAGTAATCATTAGCACCAGCCCATACAATATAGAGGGCATTGGGATTAGCAGAAGGATTTTCTGCTGTAAAGCTAGCGATTTGCTTTTGCAATCCGGGGAACTCAGGAACGCTAATGTTATCGACTCCGGTAGTAGCTCCTCCAAAGGCAAAGTTGGTGCGAGGATTGAAAGATAATCCCAAGTCTTGTGCCAGATATTCTACCCAAACTGGACCATTGGAAAAACGTCCATCAAAGTATTTTGGACTTGGGGGAAAGGTTCTATTTGTGACATTAAATGCATTTCCCGTATCAGAAAAGCTGTCACCAAAGACATAAATATCCTCATAATTCTGCGCAGCTAAGATTTTAAGCGGAAACATGAAAGACAACAAGAAAAATCCTGTCGTCAGAATTGTTTTGTTCATATAACCACCTGACTATGCTTTAAATAATGGTGCATATCTTAGCAAGGAATGATACTTCTAGTTTCGGAATTTTTCACTATCAATCAGTTTTATTGACCGGAACAGGGCCTAGCACCACGTCGCCCCAGCGGATAACGCTTGCAGAGGCAGAACTAGCTGCACCAAAGCCATAGAGCAAAACCAAGTCATCTTCACGAATTTTGCCTAGTTGAGCAGCATGGTACAAATTGGCTACAGTTAGTGCTGGTCCAATGTTTGCATAAAGTGGGTAGACATTAATTGTGCGCTCTGGACGAATGCCCAGTACACGTGTACAGAAGCTGGCAAACCAAGCAGAGGCTGTGTTGAAAATAAAAAAATCAATTTCCTCCAAGGTTATACCAGCAGCAGAAATAGCGCCTTTGCAACAAGTACACAGAAGACTTGCGGCTGTTTCACTGATCGCCTTGTTTGTACCCTTGCTCACCTGCATACGGAGCTGATGCTTGCCCTGTTCATCCTCCATAAGTTTAAAAAAGAATTGATCGCATAAACTGCTGGTGTTAACAGTCTTTGTGCCCAGAATACCCTGATTCGGTTTGAGGGAACTAACTACAAAAGCTCCGGCACCGTCGCTAAAAAACCATGAGAGGGTATCATCTTCATCAAAAAAGCGAGAGTACGTACATGATATTACCACTAGTGCATTGCGGTACCCTCCAGCTTGTACCAAGGCACAGGCAGTTTGAAGGGAAACTGGGGTACTGGCACATGTTGCATCGAGATTCCACGCGCCACACTGTAGTCCCAGTTCACGAGCAAGGAAGGCAGCATTGCCAAATCCAATTTGTTCAGGTAAGAAGGAGGCGACGAGCAAGAGATCTACGTCGTCGATAGAAAGCTTTGCTGCCTCGAGAGCATCTTTTGCTGCACGATACTCCAGCGTCAGCGATGACTCATTTAGACTTAGCACCCGCCTCTCAACGGTGCCACGAAAAGGGTCTGACAGATAGGGCATCATTTCTAATTCAAACTCGTTGCTGGGTATGCCTCCTACGAGCGAGAACATCTTAGCTAAACTTTTTTGTTCGGCCTGAGTTACTAGCTCAGGGTATTTTTTTATGTAATAATCATTTCTACGTATAACGCTTGGAAAGCTCACGGCGAGTGAGCTAATACCTACTGGGGGATGCACCATATCCAATTACCTAGTTAATTAAGTTTTAGCGCCCTGCGAAATTAGACTCTGATTGCGACTCTCGGAGGGTGGTATCTGAGTGGGGTCGATGAGTACGTCAACTACGAATGGACTGCTCACTGCCATTGCTTTTTCCAGTGCAACTTGGATGTCGGATTCCTTTTCAACACGTATACCATCACATCCCATACCTTGAGCAATCTCAACAAAATTCGTTGGCGTAATCTTCGCATCCATTCCTTTGAAATTCAGCAGCGTTAATCCCTGGTCACACATGTTGTAGTACGAGTCGTTAAGTACAATCCAGACAGCAGAAATTTGGTGCTGCACAGCTGTGCTTATCTCGTTATTCATAAGCATGGCACCATCACCGACAATTGCGACAGCCTTGCCATTTTTTGCCAGTGCCGTACCTACAACGCCCGTAACGAAATGCCCCATAGATCCGAAGCCAGTGCTGACCCGAAAGCGGCCTGGTTTAGTAAATCGCAGATGGTGAATTCCCCAGGCAAAGGAGTTACCCGATTCAGCCATTACTACTGCATCGCTTCTTTCAACAATCACCTGTTGAATCGCATCCATAAGTACTTTGGGCCGCACTAAACTGCCTGTACATGGCTTGATTAAATCAAGTTCAGGTCGAGGCAGCGTTACTGCTGTTGGGTTACTATTACTTACAGAAAAATGCTTCAACAGCTCCTTCATGAACACTTTTATGTCAGACTGGATAGCATACGTCTTCGCTTCAGGATATGCTGCTCCTGGCACATCTCGGTCAATATCAATATGCAAAAATCCCTGCTGGGGGATTATTGTAGGGTCCCAGAAGGATGTAAACTCACCAAGGCGCGTTCCCAGAACCAAAGTATGCAAAGGATAGTACTCTTGCATATATGTCAAAACAGATTTGTGTCCAGCAAAGCCCGTGACTCCTACAAATTGTGGATGATCTTCGGGAAAAATCCCCTTACCACGCGGCGAACACATTACCGCAGCCCCTGTTCTCTCTGCAAGCAGGCGAATCTCTTCGGCAGCATCACGTGCACCGAAGCCAACCCAGATGGCAAAGGGCCCTTCAGCCATTAACCGGACACATTCTGCAATTGTTTCTTCACTTGCTGTTGCCACAGCATGAGACAGAGTTACTCGTGGCAACGAAGTTGTTAGTGAACTTGTCTGGATATTTGTAGGGATACTTAGATACGCGACGAATCCTCCTGGTTGTGCTAGCCCGAGGGCAAGCCTTCGAGAAATCTCTGTGAGTTCATCGCTACATTCGAGATTAGTCGCGTAATGGAATATTTGCCCTGAAGTAAAAATACTTGTGCTGGGCATAGTGTATGCGCTGGTTTCCTGGAAAGCCCAACGTCCCCGCTGTGGTGCTGAGGTTGAAGCTGACACAAGAATTACCTTAGCGCCCTCCCAACGAGCAGCTAATAGCCCTGTCAAAGCGTTGGTGATCCCTGGACCAGTTGTAGTGAATACCACAACCGGGCGATCGCTAGCAAAGTGCGCCTCAATGGCTGCAAAAGCGGCTCCGGCTTCATGGCGAAAGTGTAGCACCTGGATGGAACTTTGGTGTAGCGCAGCCCACACTGGCGCGATCGCACCTCCCGATACACCAAAGGCATACTCCACTCCCATCTCTTCCAAGATTTTTACTACTGCTTCCGCTACCGACAAAGTTTCGGATGGCTTGCTATGAGATGGCTGTTTACTTGAGTCTAATTGTTTAGTGGTATTCGCTTGTGTATCCTGAAATTTAACATCCATACAAACTATACTTAGGAATAATTTCCTTTTTTGAATAACTATTATCCCACACCTAAACGTAGTAACATTGTAATATCAATGTAATGTAAATTTGTTTGGATAACGCCCATACAACTTCGGTTAGCACTGCTCTCTAACGCAGGTATAACGGTAAAACGACCTTGGCGGTTCACTTTGCCAATATTTGAGCAATCTATAAGTTCCGTGTTGGCCTGATATAGAAAAAATGTTCAGAGACTTCAAGAACAGTGGATGTGGCAATGCCTGCGGTGGTCACAGAGCGTAGACGTACCCCTCCGGAGAAGCAAGAGCAAGCTACGCGGAGCATCTCGTGGAGAAGTGCGGGCTGCGCCAACGCAGATGGGTTCACCTGTATTTTGGTTTGTGAAAACTGAACACTATTAGCTCTGGAGTATAAAAAGGTGATTGACTTAAATCAGTATAAGGCTTTAACTTTCGATTGTTACGGAACCCTAATTGATTGGGAAAATGGCATCTTAGGGGTGCTAAAGCCACTTCTGTTGGCACATAACACTAATTTGGATGACGAGCAAATTCTCAATATTTTTGCTGAATTTGAAGCAGAACTGGAAAAAGGAGAATATATCAAATATCGAGAAGTTTTGAAAAGAGTAGTTCAGAAATTTGGTGAAAGATTTGGTTTTGAGCCAACTGCTGATGAACTAAATTCACTTGCCGATTCGATTCAGCATTGGCTGCCTTTCCCCGATACAGTTGAGGCACTTAGAACTTTAAAGCAAAAGTTTAAGCTGGTAATTATCTCAAATGTAGATGACGATCTCTTTGCTTTCTCGGCAAAGCACTTGGAGGTGGAATTTGACCAGATAATTACAGCAGAACAGGCCAAAAGCTACAAACCCTCTTTCAACAACTTCAGGCTGGCTATTGAAAGAATTGATTTGCCGCTAGAGCAGATATTACACATTGCGGCTAGTGTATATCATGATATCGTGACAGCCAAATCTTTAGGATTATCAACAGTCTGGGTAAATCGTCGAGCAGAGCAAGGGGTTAGTGCGAACTTACCACCAGTCAGTCAACCTGATTTAGAAGTGCCTGATTTGAAAACTCTCGCTGCTTTAAGTTCCCACTAATTTGCTGATTTGAATTTAACCACGAGAGAAACAAAAAGTAGATCCCATTATTGACCGAAAATAGCAGAAAATTGCAGGGATATAGAGAGATACCAAAGAAAGAATTTGTTGTTAAAAAACTAAACAGGGATTGCAACATAGATTAATTCTGTCTTACTCTAGAAAAACTACTATGCCAGTTTAATGTTCTTAAACTTTGGGAACCACATATAACTGGCTTTCCAGGATCAGCGCCCTGCCGATAACCTTGTTCAATAAAACACTTTGATAGCCTAAAACGATGAAAGCATCTGCTAATTTTGACTTTGAAGACGATAAATTCAATGCACCGCCTTCTCAAGTCCTTCCCTGGTGTCAGATGATTAATCCTCGGTATGGCACAGATGGCATACAATCCCACGGTTTGGCAATTAAGCTGGATAATGCCAATGCTGTCGGCTTTGTGCCAGATGAGAATTGGCAGCAAGTGGAGCATGAATTTAGCTCTGGAGTAGAAACAGTTTTTATCACCGCTACTCCGCGCTTGGTTTTAGTGCGTCGGGGGCCATTGTCTGTCAAAGACCGGGAAAGTGGTCTAAAACTGGGTACGCTCAAAGAAAATTATGATGCTTTTTTAGCCGACAAACTTAAATTTAAAACCTTTACTCGCTATCTAATTTTTATCGTGGGCGAGAATAAAAAGTTTTTGCATGAATCACCACTACAACTAACTCTTAATGGTGCCGCCGGAGCAAGTTTCAGCAAAACCTACTGCGAATATCAACAAGGTAAAGTAGTTAGTGGATTCGTTGCTGAACTAGAAAAAGCTTATGCTGTTTATCGCAAACAACCTTTGACACCAAAAGGGCCGTTGTTCCATGCTCACGGGATTTTCTGCCCGATAATTGAGTGTGAAGAAAGAGGTATTGAACCAAATACAGTTTTGGTCGCTTCAACTGTGGACTACAAACATCCCACAGTAGGGACTTTAACACAATACTTAATTGCTTCCGATTCTCTTGAGTCTGCAATGATTTGTAAGACTTTTGAAGAATACAAAGATTTTGGCAAGGAACCTGTGAAATCAGAAACGCCTAAATTGGCAATGGCAGGAGTTTCCAACTCTTATGTTTATGCTGATGAAGATGATTTTGCTTATCCGCCGTATTAGGTAGAAGCAGGGGAGCAGGGGAGTAGGGG
>JADEXV010000332.1 GCA_015206945.1 Nostocales cyanobacterium LEGE 12452
GGGTTATTCTCACTAGTGATATACCAGAATATAGTTTAGAAGAGGGTGATATAGGTACAGTTGTTTTAGTACATCAGGGTGGCAAAGGATATGAGGTTGAATTTGTCACATTAGATGGAGAAACTGTGGCAATTGTTTCACTCTACAGCATACAAGTACGTCCAATCGGTAGAAGAGAAATTGCGCGATCGCGCCTAATAAATTAATGTGAACATTGCATATATATACTCTAAGGCAATGGGGCGATCGCACTTATTAAACTCGTCTTCTTGAATGCCTAATGACTGAAATCGCGGCTATCCGAACAAAACCTGCCTTCGCAGGTTTCAAAACATTGAAATTAGTGAAAGCAAACTTTGCTTGTGTACGTGGCTATCAGGAATGTTTGAGAAAGTAGATTTAATTTAAAAAAGCTAAAAAATAAAGTCTTCTATTTACTTCCAATAGTGAAGGGGTCAATTCTTAAGGGAGAAGAATAAGACGGAAATCCATTAGAAAACATCCTTTCTAAGTTATTTGACGCATTATGTAAGCGTAATCTAAAAGTATCAATATCTTTTACTCCAAGAGGATATAATAATTTTTCGGCATATTTAGCGTGAGATGCTTCTAACAAGTACCTTGGTGTTTTTTTCATATATACCTTGCTCCAGGGTATCCACTTATCCCACTGGCTAGTTGCTGGAGCTATAAATTCCGATCTTAAAAATAAAAAGCAATCAGCATCCATAAATTGCTGCATGGGAACAATTTTTGCAAGCTCTCCATGCGTATGGCGTTCATTTAAAATATCTGCATGAACCGAGATTTTATTAAGCTTTAGTCGTGTCTTACGATATTCTAATAACTCAATATACTGAGAAACATAAATGAATGAGACTAAACTTTGTTCTCTAGAGATTTGATGGTTCTCAAGATAGATATCTTCTTCCAATAAATCTGCAATTAGTTGCCAACGGTTTTCTCTAATGAGAAACGAGAAAAAAGTTACAAAAAGTTCATGACCTATAAATTTATAAAAATCAAAATCAATATCTTTATAGCTACCGAAGAAAGTACGCGGCACATTGTAACGTTCTAGAATAAGTTCAAACTGTTTGTATATTTCACTAGCAGCATCAGAATTATTCATAGTTGCTATTACTTCTGCAATCTGAGCAAACTGTATAACTAGGTCTGTTGTTTGCTCAATTGACTGCATTAGCAACTCATCAGCGATACCTCCTCCTGTAAAATCTGGCTTGAGTGCATCAAGTTCATCCCTTAACCATGTCATGAACCGACGAACTAGAGGTACTTGATTTGGCTGAGAATTTTCAACTGCAATTCTCGCCTGTTCGCCTATGGCTAGTGGTTGAATAACTTCCCCAGGAGTTTGTACATTAAGTCCTTCTAAAATACTCCGAAGTGCTGCTGTTAATGTTCCTTCGAGCTTCTTTCGCTCTGTAGCACGATCCTCACTCTCTTGAGGCATACGGTAGGTGACGACTCGTCTCATCCGCAGATCAAATGGCAGTTCTTCTGGCTTACCAAAAGCTGAATTCATCACCATGATGATGTTGTCCCATCCAAGAGCCTTGATTGCATATCCAAGTTCAATCAAGATGTTAGGGTTTGGAGTGGGACGAGGCGAAGTATTTTGGTTAATAATCGAAATATCACACACAAAAACCTGAGCTTGTTCAATTTTGCCAAAGATTGTATGAGCAATATCAGGGGAGCCAGGTACACCAATTGTGTCACGGTCTATAACTGGCTCTACTTCTATAGAATCATCATTGCGGATAGATTTGGCAGCATCCTCAAGAGCTTTTTCAATAAATCCACGATTCGTAGCGTTTGGCAAGTCTGACTGCCAAGAATAGAATATTTTGCAGTGCATAATTTAGTGTGTATATTAATCCCCACCGAGGAAAACACTTAGATGGGGGTATCACGCTACATTATATCTATACTAAATTTAATGCACTAACCCGATCGCACTTTTCCTCAAGTCTCCACATTCCCCACGCTTCCAGATTAAAAATATCACCCTTCGTCCTAGCTCAAAAATCAAGTTTTGTGACTTGTAAACTAAATTTCTGACTCCTAAACTAACTTTTGCGACATCAAAACTAGCTTTTGCGACATCAAAACCAGCTTTTGCGACATCAAAACCAGCTTTTGCGACATCAAAACCAGCTTTTGCGACATCAAAACCAGCTTTTGCGACACCAAAACCAGCTTTTGTCAAAGAATTTCAGCAAATCTACTTTCATTTTTCCTGCTTGCTAAGTTCTCTTCAATAAAAAAACGCAAATATACGCATTCCGACGCAATTTCAGCGTTTCTATACGTATAAATGCGATAAAAGTACAAACTAATTCCAGCTTTATTTAATGGGTGTTGCTGAATCTAGAGATGAAACGCAAAGGAAAATTCAATAAAATTATCCCGCATTTATGCAACATCATTTAATGGACTAACGCGATCGCACGTTTGGTTAACGCCTCAGCAGTCAATCCATTAAATGCCATCAACTCGCCAGCACTGGCTGTAGTTTCGCCACGCTTCCACGCAAAGGTGTCGCGCTTGGCTGTACTGCGTAACAAAATTGGTTCCAGCATCCCCGCCGCACCACCAGTAACAGCAATTAGCGCATCACCATCAAATAATTCGGCAAATTTCGCATCATCCAAGAAACCGCCTTCGGGTTCAGAACAAGTGTCCCAAGCAGTATCATGGCTACGGTACAATTGCCGAGGATTGATCACAGTAACTATTTTCACACCAATACCTTCAGTTTCCAAGAAAGCAGCAGCTTCAAATACTGGTATTAATGTTAAATCGCCAATCACAGCAAACACTACTTGTTTATCACCAGCGACTTCATGCAATAGCACCGCACCATCGCGCAACCCTTGACGAGTTTGTTCTAAAGTTGTGCGAATTGGCAACGGCGATTTACTTGCTGTAATCACTACTCCCTTATTCTTAGTTTTCAATGCCCAGTCATAACAAGCTTGAATACTATTAGCATCAGGCGGAAATAATGGGAAAACATTTCCATTTCGCATCAACGAAGCAAAGTAAGCTTCAATTTCTGGACGTTGGTGAGTCCAACCGTTGCGCCCTTGCTCTAATGCGCCTGCTGTGAATAAAGTAATAGTCGAGGGAGTTTGACGGCGCAATTCTGCCATTGCTTGGGTTACAGTTTGCCAAATTGGTAATCCGTTGATGGCAAAAGATTCATAAGAACACCACAAAGTTCTCGCACCCATTAACGCTAAACCCGCAGCTAAACCGGCACAAGCATCTTCACTCAATGGTTCATAAACTTGTCCATTTGGTGCTTGATTATATAGGTCGTCGGTTGTGGGGTGGATAATCTTTAATGCTTGGTTGATGTTGGCAATGCCTGATGCTTCATTACCATCGGCGTTGGTGACAAGGAAATCCCGATCTTTATTTCCAACTATTCCAACCAATCGTCCCATTGCAGTTGTGGAAACTTTTGGTTCGCCACCAACTGCATATTCTTCTAAAGGTAATTCGCCTAATTCTGGCAATGGGAATTCAAATTCTGTCACCACAGTTTTTGCTGCTGGGCCACCACCGGCGCGTTCGGCATTTGTTCTGACTAATTGCCAAGCTTCTGCTGACAACGCACGAGTTTGCAATGCACTAATAATATGTGGTGCATCCAGCGTATCTTTAGGATACAAGTTGTGAGATTTTGCACCCCGCGCGTGGACTCCTGCACCTTTGAGTTGTTTAATAATGAAAACGGTAAGCTTACCATCTAATGCCGATCGCGCTGCTTTATCTACACCCGAAAGTACTGCTTGCGTAAATTCTAGGCGTTTCTCAAAGGAAAAGGCGGTGCTATCAACGTAATCCCCTGGTTGATTTTGATCGTCAAAATCCTTAGCATCCACTAACACCACTTCATCAAAACCGTTACCTTGCCAATATGCTTGCATCTGTTCGTTGGTTTTTAAAGAAACCATACTGTGATGTTCTTGGCTGTAACCGTTCCACACCAATACTGGTAAAAAGTTGGTGACAGCAGGATAAGCAGTATGGAAATGTGCGATCGCACTTACAATATAAGGCTCACCCAATCCACCATCACCAACTGTAAAGGGGAACAACTTATCTTTGTGCAACAGTGCAGCCGCCATTGCAAAGTGTTGCCCTTGTCCCAAAGGCCCCGCAGGTGCGAGAATACCGGGGATGTAACCAGAAAGGTGTCCTAAAAGTCCGTGCTTTTCTCGGAAGCGATCGCGCAATTGTTGAACTGTAAAAATTCCCATGTCCTCTAGCGAACGATCCAAGAACATGGCACTATAAAATCCGGGGGCGTGGTGTCCGACTTCGGTAATAATGTTCTTGTATCCCAGCATGACAAGAGATGCGTAAGCTTCTGCTTGGCTGGCAAATCCGCCGGGATGCCCAGAAGCCTTACTGCCGGTAACTTGCAAAGTCAGGTAGCGTAAGGCATCGGCAGCAAGTAAAGTTTGATACACTGCTGCTTTATCTGTGGTCGATGCGATCGCTATTTCGCCTGACTCTATAGCAGGTGTTGCACCATAAGTTTCAAAATTTGGTAACGCTTCACCAAAATATTGAATTCCTTCAGAAAAATTGGGAAGCGCTGAAGATGCCTTTGCGGAGATTGCAGTCATGCTGAGTACCTTTTGACGATTAAGTGAAACTGTAGATGCTCGTTGAATTTAACCAAAATTTTACATCTTCGAGGTTGTAACAGTTTATTGCTTTTTTGCAACGTTAGAATAAGTACTTTAAATGGTCACGCAGGCAAAATTTAAGTAGCAAAAAAATATTAAGTAGCAAAAAAATTTATGAAATTACCAAATGGGCCGCAAATGCCAGCCCTTCTACAAATGCTGCGCTGGATTAGCAATCCTATGTCATTTATGGAAGCTTGCGCCAAAAGGTATGGAGAGATTTTTACTATCAGATTAGACAAGAATTCCCCTCCTTTGGTGATTGTCAGCAACCCTCAAGCGCAACAGCAAATTTTGACAAATGATACCAAGGAATTAGAAGCGCCTGGTGAGATGAATGAGGAGTTTGAATCTTTGCTGGGTAAGCATTCTGTGATTACAATCAGTGGGGCTGAACATCAACGCCAACGGCAATTGTTAATGCCTCCTTTTCATGGCGAAAGAATGCGAAACTATAGCCAGGTAATTACTGATGTCACCGAACAAGTTATCAGCCAATACCAAATAGGTAGACCCTTTAATATTCGGTCTGCTACTCAAGCTATTACCCTGCGGGTGATTATGCAAGCTGTATTTGGGCTATATGAAGGGCCTCGCGCCGAAAAACTACAGCAATTTTTGGGCGATCTTTTAGAAAAGGCTAGTTCTCGGTTAAGTGTGGCTTTGCTTTATTTTCCAGCTTTGCAAAGGGATTTTGGCCCGATTAACTTTTGGGGAAAACAGAAGCGCCTTCAGCAAGAAGCTGACGAACTCATCTACCAGGAAATTCGAGAACGTCGAGAAAAAGCAGACTCATCACGCACAGATATTCTTAGCTTACTCATGGCTGCTAGGGATGAAGCAGGTCAACCTATGACTGATGAAGAGTTGCGCGATGAATTGGTGACTCTGTTAGTCGCTGGTCACGAAACCACAGCCACAGCCTTAGCATGGGCACTATACTGGATTCACAAAATACCATCAGTGCGCCAAAAGCTACTGCAAGAATTAGATAGCTTGGGCGATAACCCAGACCCTAACATCATTTTCAAGTTACCCTATCTCAACGCTGTTTGCTCTGAGACGTTACGCATTTACCCAGTAGGTATACTCACTTTTCCCAGAGTAGTAAAAACACCCCTATTGTTGAGTGGTTACGAACTAGAACCGGGTACAGTCCTACTTGGTTCTATTTATCTGACCCACCAACGGGAAGATATTTATCCAGAACCTAAGCAGTTTAAGCCAGAACGCTTTTTAGAACGGCAATTTTCTGCCTATGAATACTTGCCCTTTGGGGGTGGTTCTAGGCGCTGTATTGGGCTAGCATTTGCCCAGTTGGAAATGAAACTAGCACTCGTAAAAATCCTTTCCAGCCGGGAATTAGAACTAGTTAATAAAGGTGAAGTGCGACCTAAACGCCGTGGTTTGGTGACAGGCCCAGATCGTCCCATTGAGATGGTTGTCACGAGTCAACGTCAGGTGAAGTCTCCCATTTTACAGACAACCACTGTTTGATGCTGGGGAAATTGATGGTTGCGTTCAGCAAACTTACAACTTTCATCTATATATTTAGATAGATTTTCAATACTTTGAAATAATCCCCCATAGTTCTCTTTTAAGGAGGTTTATGGGGAATTTTTATATACTGCAACAGAAAAAAATCTGACTTTTCACGTTATGTGGAAAAGTCCACCAAAAACCTAACCCCCTAACCCCCTTCCCGACGCGGGAAGGGGGAAAATTCAAAGTCTCTCTCCTTTTAGGCTACGGTGTACACACAAGTTGACCCAGAGCGAGTTTCCAGCCAAAAAATGTGGATTCAAACTGCTCAAGCCCGCGACTCAAAGTAGTAATTCCCGGAGGTTTTTGAGACCTATAACCAGACCAACCA
>JADEXV010000333.1 GCA_015206945.1 Nostocales cyanobacterium LEGE 12452
GTTCTGCTGTGGCAGGTTCGGTGAAAGTCATCAATCAGGGCAATCAAGCTTTGGTTGAAAGATTGGGTCGTTATAACAAAAAACTGGAACAAGGACTAAATTTTGTCGTTCCTTTCCTAGATAAAGTTGTTTACCGAGAAACTATCAAAGAAAAAGTCTTAGATATTCCTCCTCAACAGTGCATCACTCGTGACAACGTTGGCATTGAAGTAGATGCGGTGTTTTACTGGCGCATCGTGGATATGGAAAAAGCCTGGTATAAGGTAGAAAATCTCCAGTCGGCAATGATAAATATGGTGCTGACTCAAATTCGCGCCGAAATGGGACAACTAGAGTTGGATCAAACCTTTACTGCTCGTTCCCACATCAGTGAGCTTTTATTACAGGATTTGGATGTTGCTACCGATCCTTGGGGTGTGAAAGTGACACGAGTAGAACTGCGAGATATTATTCCGTCTCAGGCAGTGCGAGAATCGATGGAATTGCAAATGTCGGCAGAACGACGCAAACGGGCAGCAATTTTAACTTCTGAGGGCGAACGCGAAGCTGCTGTCAATAGCGCCAGAGGTAAAGCTGAGGCGCAAATATTGGATGCGGAAGCTCGTCAAAAATCGACAATTTTGCAAGCAGAAGCTGAACAAAAGTCGCTCGTTCTGAAAGCTCAAGCAGAACGTCAGCAGCAGGTTTTGAAAGCCCAAGCGATCGCAGAATCAGCAGAAATTATAGCCCAAAAACTCCAAACAAATCCCAATGCCAATAAAGCAGTGGAAGTTCTGTTTGCCTTGGGTTATTTGGATATGGGCGCGACAATTGGTAGAAGCGATAGCAGCAAGGTATTATTTATAGATCCGCGTACTATTCCTGCTGCTTTCGAGGGTATGCGTTCCGTTATCTCAAATGGTCAAATTGACTCTAACGAGTTGTTTTCCAAGCAAATCCCAGGATTAGAAAATAACCGCCCTAGTTAGAAGTAAAAATAGAGAGTGGGGACAAAGAGACAAGGAAGAAACTTGTCTCTTTTGTTTTTTTCCAATGCCCAATGCCCAATGCCCAATGACTAATGATAATCAACCCAGAACAGGTCATCAACGCTATTATTGCGATCGCTAATCCTTTAATTAAGGAAAAAATTCGGCGTAATGAGACTGTAATTAAATTACTTCAGCAGTTTAAGCTCGATCCAGAGCATCCACCAGCAGATTTTAGTGGGGTTTATGCATACTCACTGGTAGAATACGGTGTTGGGAAACCCAAGCCTGTTTTAGAACTTTTTCGCCAAGAGGCAATCAAACAGGCTTTCCGCAAGGCATTTGACCATAATAACCCCTCAATTTTACTTTCTGAAGTTGATGCTTGGCTTGATGCATACTCGTTGGGTGATGACATTAGAAGTTTGGGAACTGACATTAGACGGGAAATTGCCGCATTTTATATTGTTTTTGCAGAAGTCGCTAAACGCACTCGCAACCCAGCAGATACACTAATGAGTCAACAAATTGGCTCTTTGCAAAAACGCATTGAAAATATCCAAGAAGTACTTGACAGGTTGCCGACGCTGGAAGGTATTCGGACAGAAATAGCTCGGTTGGCACAAAATTCCTCCGCACTGCTGGAGGCTGAAACATCTACCGAAAATCCATGTCGAGCAATAGCTTTAGCTCAACAAATGCGCGGCTGGTTTGAAACCTTGGGCTACCGCTTTGAAAAGTATGAAGTTTGGGGTGATTCATATTTTGAGTGGATTATTAATGTGCCAACGCGGCGTAACCGATATGACCGCATCTTAATCAGGGGAATTGAAGGCGAAGTTGGACTCAAGGATGTAGCTGTTTTGCGTGCTTCTGTGGAGCAGCAGAGAACTGATGAAGGTTGGTTAGTAACAACCAGACGCATTGCCCGCGCGGCACGGAATGAGGTAGAAAAGGAGGAAAATCGCCATTTAGGTTGTTACACTTTTGACGAACTCATTGACCAAGATGCTGATTTTAGCGATTATCTCGATTGGTTAGAAGCGGAAGTTATTCGGCGGCAAATAGATACAAAATACGTTCCTTTAGCTTGTACAAAAGAGGAAATTGACCCCGATACTAAACAGCGTATCGGCATTAGTCACTATAGCGATCGCGATGGTTGGATTGATGGTTATATTGATATGTGGCTGGACGATCCCGCCAAAGAGCATATTTCTATACTAGGAGAATTTGGTACGGGGAAAACTTGGTTTTCCTTCCATTATGCTTGGGTGGCATTGCAACGTTACCGAGATGCCCAAAAACGCGGTGTTGAGCGTCCTCGCTTGCCTTTGGTAATTACGCTACGAGATTTTGCCAAAGCAATAAATGTCGAGAACGTTTTAGCAGGGTTCTTTTTTACACAACACAATATTCGTTTAACGAGTGAAGTATTTGACCAGTTAAACGGTATGGGTAAATTGCTGCTAATTTTCGATGGTTTTGATGAAATGGCAGCAAAAGTTGACCGTCAGCAGATGATTAATAACTTTTGGGAACTGGCAAAAGTGGTGGTTCCCGGTGCCAAGGTTGTGCTGACTTGTCGCACCGAACATTTTCCTGAAGCTAAAGAAGGACGCGCTTTACTCAATGCCGAGTTGCAAGCTTCTACCAAGCAGTTGACAGGGGAAACACCGCAGTTTGAAGTGCTGGAACTGGAGAAATTTAACGACGAGCAAATTCGGCTGGTGTTGTCGCACCAAACGGAAGCTGCAACAGTTGAACAAGTAATGGGAAATCCGCAATTATTGGATTTAGCCCGTCGTCCAGTGATGACAGAGTTAATTTTGGAAGCTTTGCCAGATATTGAGGCGGGTAAACCTGTAGATATGTCGCGGGTTTACTTGTACGCGGTGCGACGGAAAATGGAACGGGATATTAAGAGCGATCGCACTTTTACTTCTTTGGCAGAAAAGCTATACTTTTTGTGCGAACTTTCTTGGGAAATGCTGTCTAAAGATGAAATGAGCCTCAATTATCGGCTTTTCCCTGACAGAATTCGGCGGTTATTTGGTTCAGTGGTGCAAGAAGAGAAGGATTTAGACCACTGGCATTACGACATGATGGGGCAAACAATGCTCATCCGCAATGCTGATGGTGACTATACTCCAGCGCATCGGTCACTGTTAGAGTTTTTTGTAGCGTATAAATTTGCAGCAGAATTGGGAGCGTTGGCTAATGATTTTACAGATTTAGCACGGGTGCGATTCCATATAAATCATGATGCTGCACCTGTTGATTATAGTTGGTCTGCTTATTTCAGTCGTCAGGTAAATACGGCTGGAGAGATTTTGCCAACTCCAGCATTGAAGGGATTTATAAGTGAATCGTTGGAGAAGTTAAGGGTGACTTTTGGTCAAGCACCTTTAACAAAAGCAGTAATGGATTTGCTGGTGGGGATGATTGATGTTGAGGCTAAGGAGTCAGTAATTAAGATTATCAAGGAGACGCGAGGAAAAAGTGAAGATGAAGTGGGTTATGTCGGGGGGAATGCAGCGACGGTTTTAGTGAAAGTAAATAAGGCTGCATTAAGAGGGAGAGATTTTAGTGGTGCAGTAATTAAGGGGGCAGATTTTACTAATGCTATTTTGCAGAATGTTGATTTTACAGGGGCTAATCTGAGTAGTTCTGCTTTTATAAAAATCTTAGGAACTGTCTTGTCAATAGCATTTAGCCCAGACGGACAGGTTATTGCGACAGCAGATGCTAACGGTAAAATTCACTTATGGCGGGTTGTAGATTATAAACGGCTTTTAACATTAGAAGGACATACTGATTGGGTACGAACAATCGCCTTTAGTCCCGATGGTCAAATGCTAGCTAGTGGTAGTCAAGACTTTAAAGTGAAGTTGTGGAATGTTCATACAGGTGAATGCATTAAGACTTTACAGCATACTGAGAGGATATATTCTGTTGCTTTTAGCCCTAATAGCCAGATGCTAGCTAGTAGCCAAGACGAAACAGTAAAGTTGTGGAATATTAACACAAATGAATGTCTCCAAACTTTATACGGTCATACTGATAGGATATATTCTGTTGCTTTTAGTCCTAATAGTCAGATGCTGGCTAGCGGCAGTAAAGATTCGACAGTAAAGTTGTGGAATATTAATACAGGTGAATGTCTTCAAACTTTACACGGTCATACTAATCAAGTCAGGTCAGTTAAGTTTAGTTTTGACGGTAAAATCCTTGCTAGCAGCGCTGAAGATCATACAACACGACTTTGGGATGTTCATACTAGTGAATGTATGCAAATTTTAGAGGGGCATATAGGACTAGTATGGTCAGCAACATTTAATAAGAGCGGGGAAATAGTAGCAACTGGAAGTGCTGATAGAACAATAAGACTATGGGATGCACAAACTGGAAAATGCATTCAAATATTAAAAGGACATATTGATTGGGTACGTTTTGTCATTTTTCATCCACAACATGATGTCTTAGCCAGTGGAGGTGATGACCAAACAGTGAGATTTTGGGACATTAATACTGGTGAATGTTTTAAAGTTTTACAAGGATACCATCATTTAGTATTGTGCGTTGCTTTTAGTCCTGATGGTAAGACTTTAGTCAGTGGTAGCAATGATGCTTTATTGAGATTATGGAATGTTAATACAGGCGAATGCTACCAAATATTACAAGGTCACAAAGCATGGGTAACGTATATTACTATTAGTCCAGATGGACAAATGCTAGCTAGTGGAAGTTCAGATAGAACAGTAAAAATTTGGAACCTACGTAGTGGTAGTTGTGTAAAAACAATAGAAGCAAATAATAGTTGGATTGTTTTACCTACTGTATTTAGTCCCGATGGTCAATTTCTGGCTTTAGCTGACAAAACAACAATACAGTTGTGGAATATTTCTACTGGTGAACATACTAAAATTTTACAAGGAGATACAGCTCGCCCTTGGTTAAAATCTATAGCTTTCAGTCCCGATGGTAATTTGTTAGCGACTGGAAGCGAAGACTGTACTGTAAAACTGTGGGATATAAACACTGGTGAGTGCATCCAAACTTTGGAAGGACATATTGATTGGGTTTGGTCAGTTAGCTTTAATGCTAATGGGCAGATATTAGCAAGTAGTGGTGGGAACTCCGATAAAACTGTAAAGCTGTGGGATATAAACACCGGTGAATGCATTAGAACTTTACAAGGGCATAGCAACGATGCAAGGTTCGTTACATTTAGCCCTGATGGTCAAATAATAGCGAGTAGCAGTCACGACAGAACAATAAAGTTATGGGATTTTCATACAGGCGAGTGTTTCAAAACTTTGGAAGGACATACTAACTGGGTAGTATCTATTTCATTTAGTCCCGATGGAAACATTCTTGCTAGCGGTAGCGAAGATGGAACAATAAAACTTTGGGATGTAAAAACGGGGAATTGCCTAAAAACTCTGATACCCGAACGACCTTATGAACGGATGAATACAACAGGTATTAAAGGTTTAAGCTTATCAGAAAAAGCCGCGCTCAAAGTATTAGGTGCAGTGGAAAATGGTGAATAGTTTTTAGGGGATACCTGACGGTGAGTTAGCACGATGTCTACGATGGTCACTGAGCTTGTCGAAGTGCGGGCAACGCCTATGCACTAACACCAGAACAATCACCCAACCGAGTTATCCGCAAAATTACATTTTCTATTCAAAATGGAGCAAAGCTAGGTTGGTTGCTCGATTCTGCTGATGAGTCAATCATGATTTTTGAACCTAATAAATTACCAGAATTAAAAGAACAGCAAGATATGTTACCAGTTTTGAGTGTTTTGGAAAACTGGCAATTAACAGTTGCAGATGTATTTAGTTGGTTGAGTTTTATTTGAATAAAGCATTTATTACAGCAGAATTCAGGAGTCAGAAATCAGAAGTAAAACATGCTTTATCCGTCTCATAAAATTGGTATAACTATTGACTAATCCCAGTACTTTGATTCACTTGGCATTGACTGCACAACCCAAAAAACTCTAGGGTGTGGTAAAAAACTTTAAACTTATGGCTTGATTCTAACTGGTTTTCTAAGTCATGAACTGGGCATTGATTAATCGGAATTGAGACACCACATTGCAAGCAAGTAAGGTGGTGTTTATCTTGTTGTGCTAGGCTATAGAGGGCTTCACCGTTAGCCAAATTCCGTACTTGTACTATTCCTTCTAGTTTTAAGGCTTCTAAAGAACGGTAAACTGTTGCTAAACCCATACTCTGATTTGTATTACGTAGTTCTACGTAAATATCTTGGGCGGAAATGCCTTTTTTGATAGTTTGCAGCAGGTTGAAAATACGCTCTTGACTGCGGGTGCGTATAGCTCTCATAGACAATTATTTAAGTATGCCACTGTAGTTTGAAGCTGTTAGATGAGCTAATCGATTGATTAACTTTAACCACTTCGTAATCTTATTTTCACTCAGTTGGAACAGAAAGTTATAGTATAGCGATCGCAGCATTCAGCAAAAGCCCGTGCAAACCAAGTATCTAGCCAAAATTTTCGTGACCCTTCGTCCTTCAGTTTTAGACCCCGCTGGTGTGGCAGTACAATCCGGTCTTAAGCAACTGGGATACGATAACGTTGACC